>JBAXIG010000028.1:0-20173 GCA_037138535.1 Actinomycetes bacterium | reverse complement strand
GCAGCCTTCTTCGCTGGGCGCTTCTTGGCTACGCGCTTCTTTGCAGCCTTCTTCGCTGGGCGCTTCTTGGCTACGCGCTTCTTGGCGGCAGCCTTCTTGGCTGGACGCTTCTTTGCTACGCGCTTCTTGGCAGCCTTCTTAGCTGGTGCCTTTTTAGCGGCGCGCTTCTTTGCTGTGCGCTTTTTGGCCGGGGCCTTCTTCGCTGCAGCCTTCTTGGCTGGGCGCTTCTTGGCTACGGTCTTACGCGTGGTGCTAGCAGCCACGTGCATCTCCTGTCTGAGGGGTCCGATCCGTCATCGGACTCTTTGCATTCAAAGTGTGACACTTAATTCACTCGATAGCCAACACCTGGACATTATTTGTTCGTGTCGTGTCGCGATTTTTTTTAATTTATCTGGAGAATGTCGCCCTTGATGGTGGCGTACTTCTTATTCTATTTCTGGAGTGAGCGCCCGTTTTTTTCGTTCTGCAAGAGCGAACTCATTGGTGCGATCATCGTACTTTCGGAAGGTAGGAAGAGCTGCACCGAGCGCCGCAACGGCTCCGATGCAGAGAATTCCACCACCCACAATTGATGTTCGAAGCCCACTAAATTGCGCCATCACACCAGCCCTCGTCTGACCACCTAATGGTCCGAGCGAGTATGAGAGGAGTTCAATTCCGGCCAATCTTCCGCGTAATTCAACGGGAATTGTCTGATTCCACACTGTTGATCTAAAAATGCTACTGATTTGATCTGCGCCGCCAGCAAGAATTAATCCAAAGAAAACCAGCGGGAGAAACGAAGTGACCCCGGCGAGAGCGATGCCTGCACCCCAAAAAATTGCCGCGATGAGAATTGCCCGCCCATGGCGGTGAATCTTCTTGGTCCACCCGCTCGTAAAGGTGGCCAAGACAGAACCGATCATCATCGACGAGTAGAGCAAACCTAGGGCCCATGGAGCTTGGAGCTCGTCGGCAAAAAAAGGAAAGAGGGCCATCGGCATGGCGAAGAACATGGCCGCCAGATCCACTGCATAAGTGCCCAAAAGGTCTTTTCGACTCATTGCATAGCGCACCCCTTCCATGAGTGAAGAGAGACTTGGGGCCGGTGAATCATGTTCAGCTGGCGATGGAGCGAGTCGAATTAGCAGGAGAATGCTCACCGCATACGTGACCACATCAAAAATGTATCCGGCGTTAACTCCTTTCCATGTGATGAGAATTCCGCCAATAACGGGACCCAAGACAGCGCCAAATTGCCAGCGCACACTTCGAAGAGCGCTAGCCGCCATCATCTGATCGTGCGGCAATATCCGCGGGATCATGGCATCAAGACTGGGGCGCGCAAGGCCATCTACCGCTGCAAAGATGCCGGCAACCACGTAAAGCACCCAGAGTTTGGGATGGGGGAGGAGTGAATTAATCAACAAGATAGTGGTTAATACGAGGCTGGCTACCTCCATGAGGACGATCATTTTCTTGCGATCAATGGCATCAGCCAAGGTGCCGCCGTAGAGACCGAAAATAACCAGGGGCACAATTTCGATGGCGCCAAGAACGCCGACGGCTACATAGGATCCGGTGATCTCTTTTACCTGAAAGGGAAGCGCCACATAGGTGACCATTGACCCGAGGAAAGTGATCAGCCCAGAAACCATGATGATTCGAAAATCTCGGGAAGTTCGAAGAGGGGTCAGATCGATCGCAAGAGACCTCAGGCGGGTGAGCATCTGGTAAGGATACTTACTCGAAAGTCTGGTCTGCTCCTGGGAATTCTCCGGTGGCAACATCCTTGGCCCACGCGGTGACGGCTTCGCCCATGAGTGAGCGGAGTTCAAGGTATCTCTTGGCAAGTTTCGGGCTCTTTGCCGTTAACCCGAGGAGGTCTTGCCAGACCAAAACTTGGGCATCACAACTTTTGCCGGCGCCAATTCCGATGGTGGGAATACTGATGGATGAGGTGATTCGAGTTGCGAGATCGCTGGGCACTAATTCAAGAACGACGGCGAAAGCGCCTGCGCTCTCGATAGCCTTTGCGTCGCGAATGATCTCTTCGCCTTTGCCGCCTCGTCCTTGGACGCGATATCCACCGAGTGTATGGACTGATTGTGGAGTTAATCCAAGATGGCCAATCACTGGGATTCCGTGGGTGACTAACATTTCAATCTGCGGAAGTACCCGAGTACCACCTTCAAGTTTTACAGCATGCGCGCCGGCTTCCTTGAAGAAGCGGGTGGCCGTCTCCAATGCCTGGGTGGGAGAGCTTTCATAAGATCCGAAAGGAAGATCTGCGATCACCATGGCCCGCGAGGTTGCCCGAACTACCGCGCGAGTAAGTGGAATTAATTCATCGACGGTGACACCGATGGTGTTTTGGTAGCCGAGGACTGTGTTCGCCGCGCTATCTCCCACAAGGAGTGCCGGAATGCCAGCTTCCTCAAATATCTCTGCCGTCATTTGGTCATACGAAGTGAGCATCGCCCACTTCTCACCGCGTTCTTTGGCGGCCGCAATATCGAGCACGGTGACGCGCCTATGTGAGATGCCAGCATAAAGAGAAGTGTTCATTCTGATTCCTCCGCCTCAAGGCCTCTGGGGGTCCCTGGGTAGAACTAATTCTAACAGCCACCGCTATGACTGGGTAGGAGGGCAGCCCAGTCGGCGCGATATCCCACTCCTCTCAATTTATGTAGGCTCTATATATGTCCACTCGCGCACACCTCCGCCTGGCGCTGGCCCAAGTGAACCCGCGGGTGGGTGATCTTGCGGGAAATGCCGCTCTGGTGGTGGCCTACACAGTGCAAGCCGCCGATCAGGGGAGTGATCTTGTGGTCTTCCCGGAGATGATGCTCACCGGATACCCCATCGAAGACTTAGCGCTGCGCCCCTCTTTTCAGAGTGCAGTCCTCGAGCAGTTACACACTCTCGCAGATGACATCAAGCACGCGGGTTGCGGAGACCTGCCAGTAATCGTGGGATTCCTCGACCAGCAGAATCTGAAGTCCGAAACACTTGGAGTACCCGTAGGCAATCCGCAGAATGCGTTGGCGCTCATTCATGATGGCGTAGTGGTGGCTACATATGCCAAGCATCATCTGCCGAACTATGGCGTCTTTGATGAATTCCGGTATTTCGTCCCTGGCGAGAAATCGTTGGTTTTTCGCCACAAAGGAATTGATATCGGAGTAGCGATCTGCGAAGACCTCTGGCAAGAGGGCGGACCAGTTGTGCAGGTGAAGGAGCGAAACGCCGGACTCTTAGTGGTGATCAATGGAAGCCCTTACGAGCAGGATAAAGATGATGCTCGCCTTGCGCTCTGCTCGAGACGTGCACGAGAAGCGGGCTGCACTCTTGCCTATGTAAATATGACGGGTGGGCAGGACGAATTGGTCTTTGATGGTGACAGCATGATTGTTGATAGTGCAGGTGTGTTGGTAGCTCGTGCTCCACAATTCGAAGATGGTTTGATGGTGACTGATCTTGAATTGCCAGTACGAAGCGCTGTCGCAGTTGATCTCGTGATAAACGATGAAACTCGAGCCATTGAAAAGCCTTTACCTTCTGGAATTGCTACGCGTCTAGATGTGCACGGAGAAGTGTGGAGCGCACTTGTCGTGGGCTTGCGTGACTATGTTGAGAAGAACAATTTTAAGTCGGTAATCCTCGGCCTCTCTGGCGGTATTGATTCGGCGCTAGTGGCGGCCATCGCGGTAGATGCACTGGGGGCAGATCGTGTCTTTGGAGTTTCGCTACCGAGTAAGTATTCCTCGGATCATTCCAAGAGTGATGCGTATGCGCTCGCAGCGAATATGGGTATCAACATTCGTACGGTAGAAATCGAACCGCTGGTGGCTGCCTTTGTGGGTGAACTTAAGCTCGTTGGATTGGCCGAAGAGAACGTGCAAGCGCGAGTGCGCGGAACGTCGCTGATGGCGCTTTCAAATTCCGAAGGCCACTTGGTATTGGCTACCGGAAATAAGAGCGAACTCGCAGTCGGATACTCCACGATTTATGGAGATGCAGTGGGTGGCTTTGCTCCGATTAAGGACCTTCCCAAGACTCTCGTCTGGGATTTAGCGAAGTGGCGCAACGTGGTGGCCCTCGCTGCCGGCGAAGCTGCTCCCATTCCGGAGAGTTCTATTTCCAAAGAACCGAGCGCAGAATTGCGCCCCGACCAACGTGATTCAGATTCCCTTCCCGAATATCCCATCCTTGACCGAATCCTGGACGCCTATGTGCAGGGCGACCTTGGCGCCGAGTGGATTGCGCGTGAAGGCTTTGACCCGAACCTGATCGAGAAGATTCTGCGGATGGTCGACGGGGCTGAATATAAGCGTCGCCAGTACCCGCCCGGGACCAAAGTGAGCGTGCGCGCCTTCGGCCGGGATCGAAGATTGCCAATTACTAGCGCTTGGCGGGAGATTGTTACCCGCCCGTAACGCAAGGGGGGCAGACTAGTCCCATGGAAAAACAAGAGGAATTCGTTCTGCGCACCCTCGAGGAGCGCGATATCCGTTTCGTCCGTCTCTGGTTCACCGACGTACTTGGCTTTCTCAAGTCTGTTGCGGTGGCTCCTGCCGAGTTGGAGAGCGCCTTTGCTGAGGGCATCGGTTTTGATGGTTCGGCGATCGAAGGGTTCGCGCGCGTGTATGAATCCGACATGCTGGCAAAACCAGACCCGTCTACTTTTTCGATCTTGCCTTGGCGCGCAGAAGCACCAGGCACCGCGCGTATGTTCTGCGACATCATGCTTCCCGACGGGAATCCTTCTTACGCAGATCCACGCTATGTATTGAAGCGCACTCTTGCACGCGCTGCTGAAATGGGATTTACCTTCTATACACATCCCGAGATTGAATTCTTCCTCTTTGAAGAAAAGCCCAAGCGCGGGGAAGCTCCAGTGCCGGTTGACTCAGGTGGGTACTTTGACCACACGCCAAATGTGGTGGGCCATGATTTCCGTCGCCAAGCGATCACCATGCTTGAAGCGATGGGAATTAGCGTGGAATTTAGCCATCATGAAGGAGCCCCTGGTCAGCAAGAGATTGATCTTCGCTACGCCGATGCACTTTCAACGGCGGACAACATCATGACATTTCGTTTGGTAGTGAAAGAGGTTGCCCTGGAGCAAGGCGTATTTGCTTCGTTCATGCCAAAGCCCTTTACCGACCATCCAGGCTCCGGAATGCACGTTCACCTTTCGCTCTTCGAAGGTGATCGCAATGCATTCCACGAAGCCGGTGCGCCCTACCAACTCTCACGAGTAGGTCGTTCGTTCATCGCAGGTTTGCTCCGTCATGCACCGGAAATTACTGCGATCACAAATCAGTGGGTGAATTCTTACAAACGCCTACATGGCGGGGGTGAGGCTCCTGCCTTTATTTCATGGGGGCATAACAACCGGAGTGCCTTAGTGCGCGTTCCTATGTATAAGCCGGGCAAGGGAAACTCCACCCGCATCGAACTTCGTTCACCAGACTCAGCCTGCAATCCATACCTCTCGTTTGCAGTGATCTTGGCTGCCGGACTCAAGGGCATCGAAATGGAGTACGAACTTCCCGAGGGCGCCGAAGATGATGTGTGGTCATTAACTCCAGCCGAACGGCGTGCCCTAGGTATTGCACCGCTCCCCACCGACTTGGCGGAAGCAATCGCTGCCATGGAGAAGAGCGAACTCGTTGCCGAAACTTTGGGCGAGCACGTCTTTGACCACTTCTTGCGCAATAAGCGTGCAGAGTGGGCCGAGTACCGTCGCCAGGTCACTGCTTTTGAGCTCGACCGTTACTTGCCGGTTCTCTAGCTCATGGCCACCCTCTTTGTAGTCATCAATGAGCCAGATACAACGGCGGCGTTTTTTGGTGAGTGGATTGCAGATGAAGGCGTAGAACTGGTTGAGTGTCACGCATATCGAGGTGATGCCATTCCGAATACTCTCGATGGTGTTGCAGATGGGCTCTTGGTTCTCGGCGGCAGTATGAATTGTGAAGATGACATTTCCGCACCTTGGCTACCTGCAGTGCGCGCGCTGCTCCGTCGAGAGGCCAGTAGTTTTCGCCCCACACTGGGCATTTGTTTAGGTGGTCAACTGCTCTCGGTAGCTCTCGGTGGAAAAGTGGAACGGAGCACTCACGGAGAACAAGTAGGTACCTACGATCTCGCTCCCGTTGTTGATCTTTCTGATGACCCGATCTTTAACACCATCACTGGAACGGTTCGCGCCGCCCAGTGGCACGTTGATGAGATCACCGAATTACCTGCGGGGGCGAAACTCCTCATGAGCGATTCAGAGTTTCCACATCAGGCTTACCGAGTGGGAGAGTGCACCTGGGGGATGCAATTTCATCCGGAAATTGGGGGCGATCTCATGGCCGCGTGGTCCACGCCTTCCTCGATGAAGGGGCTCGGTCGCACTCCCGCTGAGGTGATTGCCGAAACCGAGGCGGCTGAAGGGCAATTGCTGGCGACATGGGAGCCGGTAGCCCGATCATTTGCTCGCCTGCTAACCTGAGTTCACTATGTGGCGCACGCTTCTCCTTAGCTGCCGCGACGGGGTCCTCTAAGGTCGGTCCCCTCGTCGCGGGTTTTGGCGTTCTCCGGCCCCCACTAGCGAGCAAAGGACCCAAGACATGACGAAGAAATTTTCTGCCGTACAGCGCCCCTCGAAGATGCCGATTCATCGCTACGCACCTTTCAATGCCTTAAATCTCTCTGATCGCACCTGGCCAACAAAGACAATTACTGTCGCGCCGCAATGGTGCAGCGTTGATTTGCGCGATGGAAACCAAGCGCTTATTGATCCGATGAACCTAGCCCGCAAACTCGCCATGTTCGATTTGCTGGTGAAGATGGGTTACAAGGAGATCGAGGTGGGCTTTCCAAGCGCGAGCCAAACCGATTTTGATTTCGTCCGCGAACTTGTTGAAAAAGATCTCATTCCTGATGATGTCGTGATTCAGGTCCTTACTCAGGCACGTGAGCACCTCATCGAGCGCACCTACGAATCTATTAAGGGTGCTAAGCAAGCGATCGTTCATCTTTACAACTCTACGTCGACGCTTCAACGACGCGTAGTTTTTGGTTTGGACAAAGAAGGCATCACGGCGATTGCTGTTGAAGGTGCCAAACTCTGTCAGAAACTTGTCGAGACTGTTCCCGGTACTGACATTTTCTTTGAGTACTCACCGGAGTCCTACACCGGCACGGAACTTGAGTACGCCGCCGAGGTATGTAATGCGGTGATGGATGTGTGGCAACCATCGCCGGATTGGAAGACCATCATTAATCTTCCGGCGACAATCGAAATGGCTTCTCCGAACGTTTATGCAGATTCCATTGAATGGATGCACCGCAATCTTGCATATCGCGACTCAGTAGTACTGAGCCTGCACCCGCATAACGATCGGGGCACTGCGGTGGCGGCGGCCGAACTCGGCTATCTCGCTGGTGCTGATCGCATCGAAGGGACGCTCTTTGGTAATGGCGAGCGCACTGGAAACGTATGTTTGGTGACGCTTGGATTGAACCTTTTCAGCCAAGGCGTTGACCCCATGATTGATTTCTCCCAGATCGATGAAATTCGCCGCACAGTTGAGTACGCAAACCAACTTCGTGTTCCGGAGCGCCATCCCTATGGCGGGGACTTGGTGTACACCGCTTTCTCGGGATCGCATCAAGATGCCATTAAGAAAGGCTTCGAGCACATGGAGCGCGATGCAGCGGCGGTCGACAAGACTGTTGATGACATTCTCTGGGCTGTTCCGTATTTGCCGATTGATCCACGTGATGTCGGTCGTACTTACGAGGCAGTGATCCGGGTGAACTCTCAATCTGGTAAGGGTGGGGTCTCCTACATTATGAAGAGTGACCATAGCCTTGACTTGCCACGCCGCCTGCAAATCGAATTTAGCCAAGTAGTTCAATCAAAGACCGACACAGAAGGTGGCGAAGTGACGCCCGAGGCCATGTGGCACATATTCGAGGATGAGTATTTGCCAAGCGAGCGCGCTCCCTGGGGTCGCTTCTCGCTTCGTAGCATGTCGCAATCCTCAAATGTTGAGGGCGTGAACGAACTTGAAGTCGCGATGCTTGATTACGGCACAGAAGTTGTTCTCAAGGGCTCCGGAAACGGACCTATTGCGGCTTTCTGCGCCGCTATAGCCGCTCATGGTGTAGATGTGCGGGTTCTTGATTACGCCGAGCACGCGATGTCTGCCGGTGGCGATGCGCGAGCTGCTGCATACCTTGAGTGTGCCGTCGAAGGCAAAGTGCTCTGGGGAGTGGGAATCGACCCGAATATCTTGACTGCCTCGTTGAAAGCGGTCGTGTCTGCGGTTAACCGAGCCATTCGCTAGGCAGAGTAGGCGCATGGGTCTTTATCGTGACGAAGCAGTTGTGCTGCGTACCCATAAATTAGGTGAGGCAGATCGTATCGTCACGCTATTAACGCGAGAGCACGGCCAAGTACGTGCAGTTGCCAAAGGTGTGCGTCGCACGATGAGCAAATTCGGTGCACGTCTAGAGCCAGCGATGCATGTGGATTTACAACTACACACAGGACGCTCTCTTGACATCATCACACAAGCAGAGACTCTCCACTCATACGGGGACGTACTTTCTGGCGATTATTCGAAGTGGACGATGGCGAATGCCGTATTGGAAACTGCCGAAAGATTCACTGCGCTAGTTGAAGAGCCGGCGCTCCAGCAATTTCTCTTGGTTGTGGGCGCGCTGCGCACACTCGCCGAGTCCACCTATGACCCAGCCCTGGTGCTCGACGCATTTCTTATTCGTTCACTTGCCGTCGGCGGCTATGCGCCTTCATTCGATGCCTGCTCCCGTTGCGGAGTTCAAGGGCCGCATAAATGGTTCTCTTTAGCGGGTGGTGGCTCGGTATGTGGTGAGTGCCGACCGCCAGCAACTGCGACTCCGGCATCGGAGACTCTTACGCTTCTGGGCAATCTGATGGAAGGGGATTGGGAGTCTGCCATTGCGAGCGAGGCGCGTCATCAACGCGAAGCGCACGGCATTGTGGCGGCCTATCTCTCTTGGCACCTCGAGCATGGTTTGCGTAGCCTTCCACTTGTGGAGCGCTCATGAGCAAGCCGAAGGCACCAACGCCACATCCATCGGGTGCAAAAGCACCAAAGCTTCCCAAAGGTGCTATTCCTAAACATGTTGCTGTCGTGATGGATGGCAACGGCCGGTGGGCGAAGGCGCAAGGGCTACCGCGTACCGCTGGGCATGAAGCGGGTGAGGCTTCGCTCTTTGACATGGTTAATGGCGCCATCGAAATTGGCGTCACACATTTGAGTGCTTACGCGTTTTCTACGGAGAATTGGAAGCGTTCCCGCGAAGAAGTTACTTTCTTGATGAATTTCAATAGAGATGTCATTCGCCGCCGTCGGGATGAGATGCATGAATTAGGTGTACGAGTGAGATGGGCTGGCCGTGAACCACGCCTCTGGAAGTCGGTCATTCGCGAACTGGAAGAAGCGGAAGAACTTACTAAGAAGAATTCAACTCTCACTCTCACGATGTGTGTGAATTATGGCGGACGTGCCGAAATAGCTGACGCTGCCGCAGCTTTAGCATTGGACGTAAAGCGACGGAAAGTAGACCCAGACCGAATCACTGAAAAGCTCTTTGCCACTTACTTGGATGAACCGGATATGCCTGACGTTGATCTCTTTTTGCGTTCCTCTGGTGAGCAGCGCACAAGTAACTTCTTACTCTGGCAATCGGCATATGCAGAGATGGTCTTCTTGGACACGCTCTGGCCTGATGCAGATCGCCGCACCCTCTGGAAGGCGATTGAGATTTATGCCGAACGCCAAAGAAGGTTTGGGAAGGCTTAATCCACATCTACTTTTCTTGGGGTAGACGAAACGACGTACAACGATCATCTTGGGCACATGCTTTTTTCCCGTCTACGTGATGATCGAGGTAGCGCCACCCTTGAATTCATAGTCTTTGCTATTCCGCTCATCACTCCACTTGTGGCAGGTGCTGTGGCGCTCATGCGTATCCATGAAGGAGAGATGCGCGCCGACTTCGCAGTGCGCGAGGCGATTCATGTGCTCAAAGCAGCCTCTGATTCACCAACGGGAGTACTTCAGGGAACGTACATTGCTAAGGATGCCATCAAGGAGCTCGGCGACGGAGTCACTTTCGCTTTTGATTGTTCGATGACTCCTTGCCTTTCGCCTGGTGCACGCGTCACCGCACGCATTACAGGGCGCATCGATGGAGGACTATTTGCCCGCCGTATCAATGTGACCCATAGCGAATTAGTTGACCTATTTGAGGAGGCGAAGTGAGGAAGTCGATAGTTCGGGACGAACGCGGTTCTCTACTTCCGCTTATTCTTGGCTACCTCGCACTACTCACCGCTGCGTTGACAGTGGCAGTTTCTGTCGGCCAAGTGTCCACGGCGAATGCGCTACTTAATAACATGGCTGAAGAGATCGCCCTCAGGTGCGCTTCGAGCGTTGATCAAAGAACTTATTATGCAAGTGGCTTGGTTGCTATTGATCCGGAAAGCGCACGAGCGGTGGCACTGGGCCAGCTCGCTTTCGAACATTCCTACATTCTCGAGGGCATTTTGCTTGAGAGTGTGGTTGCCAGGGGGTCACAAGTCGAGATTGGCTTACGTGCGAAGACTCGATTGCTCACCGGTCAATGGCGCTTGCTCTCAGCCCACGCGCGGGCGGAGGTACGCGTAAACCCGGTAGGGTAGGTAGGTGGCTGACCGCGAATTACGTATCGAAATCGAGGCGCTCGATTCGACATTGGCATCGATTGAATCGGTTCTCGACATCACCACCTTGCGGGCGCGCATCGTGGAACTCGAGATCAGCGCTTCGGTGCCAGACCTCTGGGATGATCCGGAGAATGCTCAAAAAGTCACCAGTGAGCTCTCTAATACCCAAGATGAGGTGGCCAAACTCGGCGCCCTCCGTTCTCGCTTAGATGATCTGAATCTCTTACTTGAACTGGCCGAGGGCGAAGAAGATGCCAGCGCGCTTGCCGATGTTGAAAGCGAGCTCGATGCTCTCATTTCGGAAATTGGCGCCATGGAGATTCGAACCTTGCTCAACGGTGAGTACGACGCACGCCAAGCATTGGTCACTATTCGCTCAGAAGCTGGCGGCGTCGATGCCGCCGATTGGGCGGAGGCTCTCTTGCGCATGTATATGCGATACGCAGAGCGCCACAATTACAAAGTAGAAGTACTTGATACTTCATACGCAGAAGAAGCGGGTATTAAGTCAGCCACCTTTAAAGTGGCCGCACCTTATGCATACGGCACACTCTCTGTTGAGCAAGGAACTCATCGCTTGGTGCGCATTTCGCCCTTTGATAGTCAAAATCGTCGCCACACTTCGTTTGCTGGAGTAGAAGTAGTCCCAGTCGTTGAGCAAAGTGATCATATGGAAGTTGATGAAAAGGAATTACGCATCGATGTATTCCGCTCAAGTGGTCCTGGTGGTCAAGGAGTAAACACCACCGATTCAGCAGTACGCATCACGCATATTCCGACAAACATCGTGGTCTCATGTCAAAACGAGCGTTCACAAATGCAAAATCGAGCTTCGGCGATGGCTGTGCTCCAAGCGAAGTTGCTGGAGCGACGTCGCCAAGAGGAGGCCGCCAAGATCGATGCCTTGCGTGGAGATACTCAAGGCTCATGGGGAAATCAGATCCGCTCCTATGTCCTCCATCCATACCAAATGGTAAAAGACCACCGAACCGAGTGGGAGACCGGAAATACCGGAGCGGTTCTTGATGGAGATATTGATGGGTTCATACAGGCAGGGATTAGGTGGCGGCGTGCCACTGGCGCCTAGTCAGCCCGCCCCGCCTAGACTCCGGAGAGTGATGCGCAGATGATTCGTTGCGAAAACGTCGCGAAGACCTATTCCAAGCAGGACCGCCCTGCCCTCGATTCGGTGACCCTAGAGGTGGCCAAAGGGGAGTTTGTCTTCTTAGTGGGTCAATCAGGCTCAGGTAAGTCCACCTTTCTTCGGCTCATTATCCGCGAAGAGAAGCTAACTTCTGGGCGGATGTTCGTAGCGGGTAAAGACCTCAGCACGCTTTCGCAATGGAAGGTGCCCGAATTTCGACGCGGCATCGGCACGGTCTTCCAGGATTATCGACTACTGCCCAATAAGACCGTCAGTGAAAACGTAGCCTTCGCCATGCAGATTGTGGGCGCGCCACCGAAGGAGATTGCTCGCGAGGTACCAGAAGTGCTCGAACTCGTTGGGCTCGATGATTATGGCCATCGCATGCCGGCCGAACTAAGCGGTGGCGAGCAACAACGCGTTGCTATTGCGCGTGCATTTATTAATAAGCCACAGATTCTCATTGCCGATGAGCCCACCGGAAATCTTGACCCCACGATGAGTGTGGGAATTATGAAACTTCTTGATCGAATTAATCGCACCGGAACCACCGTGGTGATGGCCACACACGATGACAAGATTGTGGATCAGATGCGCAAACGCGTGATTGAGCTCGAAAACGGCATAGTAGTCCGCGACCAGGTTCGCGGTATCTACGGATATAGCGGGTGATGTAATGCGGGCGGGATTTGTTACCAAAGAAGTTCTCAACGGACTTCGCCGCAATATTACTTTGACAATTGCAGTCGTAATTACCGTCGCTATTTCCCTCTCCCTGTTGGGCGTTGGATTGCTCGCGAATAGCCAGGTACGAGTGATGAAGGATTATTGGTACGACAAGATTGAAGTCTCTATCTTCTTATGTGGACAACTTTCGGACAGCCCAACCTGCTCTGGTGGCCCAGTCACGGCGGAGCAGCGTGCGCAGATCGAAAGCGATTTGAAGACACTTCCCATTGTCGCCAATGTTTATTATGAATCTCAAGCGGAAGCATTTATGCGATTCAAAGAACGATTCAAGGGCACTGCGTTAGTTGATAATGTCACAGCCGATCAACTGCCTGAGTCTTACCGTGTGAAGTTAAAGGATCCAAAACAATTTGCCATCGTACAGAGTGCCGTGAGTGGTCGCCCAGGAATTGACTCTGTGCAAGATCAACGCACGATTCTCGATAAATTCTTCAAACTATTGGGAGTGCTCAGAGATGGCGCACTCGCAATCGGCTTGATCAGTGTGGTTACAGCTGCGCTACTGATTTCTAACACACTTCGCATCGCAGCGTTTAATAGACGCCGAGAGACAGGTGTGATGCGCCTCGTAGGTGCCTCAAATTTCTCGATTCAACTTCCGTTCCTTCTCGAAGGGTTGATCTCAGCAATCATCGGTTGGGGGATTGCGACTGGAATTCTTTCGGCACTCAAATCGTTGGTTGATGCCCGTGTTGCACCGTTACTGACATTTACAAACTTCTTTGGCTGGGCAGATGTATGGAACGCAAGCCTGCTATTACTACTCACAGGCCTCGTCGTTTCGGCAATTGCCTCGTTTCTCACGCTGCGCAAGTACCTCAAGGTTTAGTTTTCGCCCGACTACACTAGGCCTATGAAACGGGTACCTAGAGGGAGCCGAGGCACGCTTATTCGCGTAGTTCTCGTCTCTCTGCTTGCCTTGGGAGCTTTCAGTGCAGGACGCTTCACGCACTCACGCACTGGCGTTCTTGATGAAGCTGAAGCCTCTATTTCGCAGTACTCGAATAAAGGTGCTACTTCTGATTTGCTCCGGCGCGCAGCGATTGAAGGAATGCTGCGCGCATCGGGCGATCGTTGGTCGAGTTATTATGGCGTGAAAGAAGTGGGAGCCTTTGATCAATCGCTCGCAGGCCGATACACCGGCGTGGGTCTCTGGCTTCGTGCAGGGAAAGGCGGCGGGGTAGAAGTGGCTAGCGTGATCGGTGCTTCTCCTGCGGAGAGAGCCGGAGTGCTTGCAGGTGATTCGATTGTGACCGCTCAGGGCGTGGACGTGAGCAGCTCTTCCGTCCCGGTAGTTTCAGCGCTGCTACGGGGAGAGGCAGATAGTCAGGTGCAACTCACGGTGGTGCGTTTGGGTGAACACATAGATTTCATGTTGCCGCGTTTCACTGTTGCTTCCAACGATGTGACTGCCGATTCATTAAAGAACGGTGTCTTAGTTATTCGAATTAATGCATTTACTCGAGGTGTAGGCAATGAAGTTTCCGACATCCTTGCCAAGTCTGCCCACCAAGGGGGTGTGGTGCTCGACCTGAGAGACAATCCTGGTGGATTGGTTGAAGAAGCGGTTGCTGTCGTAGGGGCTTTTGTCAGCGGAGGGGTTGTCGTGAGTTATGAGCGCCGCGGGCAAGAGAGTGTTGTACTAGATGCCGCTGACGGTAGTAAAGAACACGGATCTTTGGCGGTTGTAGTGAATGCGCAATCTGCAAGTGCCTCAGAAATTGTTGCGGCCGCTCTGCAAGATCGAAATAGAGCAGTCATCGTGGGCGTCAAGACATTTGGGAAAGGCACCGTGCAGGAGCCACAACTTCTTTCGGATGGCTCGACAATTCAACTCTCAGTGGGTCGGTACCGAACTCCTTCTGGACGTTATCTCGAAGGTGCTGGTGTGCAACCAGATGTTGTCTCACCAAGCTCAAAGTCGATTGCCCGCGCGGTCTCTATCGTGACCAGCCTAGACACGATTGCTGGCCCGGGAGGTAAGGGCTAATGAAAGAAGTAGGGACGAAACTTATCGCGCAGAATAAGAAGGCGCGACATGATTACTTCATTGAAGACGTCTACGAGTGCGGCATGGTGCTCGTGGGAACCGAAGTGAAATCTCTGCGCGCCGGTCGGGCTTCATTGATCGATGGCTATGCCACGATTGAAGACGGTGAAGTGTGGCTACATGGCGTACATATCCCGGAGTATACCGAGGGGACTTGGACCAATCATGAGCCGCGGCGTAAACGTAAATTGCTACTGAATAAGAGCGAAATTTCTAAACTCATTGGAAAGACGAAGGAAGGAGGCGCCACTATGGTGCCGCTCTCCCTCTATTTCAAAGATGGCAAAGCCAAGATTGAGATTGCGTTGGCGCGTGGCCGCAAGCAGCACGATAAGCGAGCCGCGCTGATGGAGAGACAGGTGGGACGAGAGACCAGTCGCGAACTTTCACGTGAAAGAAGCGGTAAGAGCGCACGCGACAACAAGCGTGAGCGATAGGGATTTGTCCGTTTTCTAGGCTCAAGATCGTCTTAAAGGCTCTGGTGGCGTACGATATTGCCACGTGCGATTCATACACGGAAACCCTCCTTACGACCTCACCTATGACGATGTATTTATGGTGCCGTCTGCCTCTGAACTTCTCAGCCGTCTCGATGTTGATCTAGCGAGTTACGACGGTACCGGCACCACTATTCCGCTTGTTGTTTCCAATATGACGGCGATTTCTGGTCGCCGGATGGCCGAAACAATTGCTCGTCGCGGTGGCATCGCCGTTATTCCACAGGACATTCCGCTGGATGTAGTGCGAGATGTTATTACGTGGGTGAAATCACGCCACATTGTTTTCGATACTCCGATGACACTCTCGCCGCAAGATACCGTTGCTGATGCGCTCGATCTTATTTCAAAGCGCGCTCATGGCGCATTAGTCGTGGTCGAAGGTGGCAAGCCAGTAGGCATCATTACTGAAGCCGATTGTCATGGAGTTGATCGCTTCACCCAACTGGCGCAAGTGATGAGCGCTGACCTAGTTACTCTTCCAGAGAACATCGATCCGATCTCGGCTTTTGAAAACCTCAACAACGAAAGACGCCGTTTGGCCCCCGTCGTTGATAAAGCTGGAAAGTTGGTCGGTATCTTGACGCGCACTGGTGCGCTCCGTGCCACGCTTTACGATGCCGCTTTAGATGCACGAGGCAAACTTCGTATCGCAGCAGCCATAGGTATCAATGGAGATGTGGCCGGAAAGGCTAAAGCATTGCTCGATGCCGGGGTTGACACACTTGTTGTTGATACTGCTCATGGCCATCAGCGGAAAATGATCGAAGCGCTCAAGGCGGTTCGTGCGCTCGATCCAAAAGTTCCTATCGTGGCTGGAAACGTGGTGACGGCAGAGGCGGTACGCGATCTCGTCGCCGCGGGTGCAGACATTATTAAGGTGGGCGTGGGTCCGGGTGCCATGTGTACGACGCGTATGCAAACAGGCGTAGGGCGTCCACAATTCTCGGCAGTTCTCGAATGTGCTGAAGCTGCGCGCGCGCTGGGCAAGCACGTGTGGGCAGATGGCGGCGTGCGTCATCCACGAGATGTTGCACTTGCTCTTGCGGCTGGTGCATCAAATGTGATGATCGGATCTTGGTTTGCCGGCACGTTGGAATCTCCGGGGGACCTGCACGTTGATGCACAAGGTCGACAGTACAAAGAGTCATATGGCATGGCGTCATCTCGCGCGGTGGCCGCACGTACGGCAACCGAGGGGGCTTTTGATCGCGCGCGTAAAGCGCTCTTTGAAGAAGGCATCTCAACATCACGTATGTATATCGACCCAGCCCGTCCTGGCGTTGAGGATCTGGTGGATTCGATCATTGCTGGCATTCGCTCGGCTTGCACTTATGCAGGCGCGTCATCGCTAGCTGAGTTGCACGAAAGCGCGGTGGTCGGAGTGCAATCTGCGGCAGGTTATGCAGAAGGACGCCCGCTACATACCTCTTGGTAGTCCTTGGCTGAAATACGAACTCTGAGGGCTTCCCGCAAGAGAGTCTTCATGCATAGGGATTAATCGGAGTCGCTGCTCGCCCGTTGAAGAGTGGAAGTAAACACTTCAAGTGGTTGGGCACCTGAGATGCCGTACTTCATATCTATCACGAAGAATGGCACTCCGGTGGCGCCAAGTTGGGCCGCTAATTGCACGTCAGCTGCCACCTCACTTTCAAAGTTTGTGGAGTGGAGGATCTCTGACGCCGTTGCAATATCAAGGCCGGCACCAGCCACCAAGGGCAAGAGATCTGCTTCGGTGAAGAGGGGGAGCTCCCTCTCGAAGTATCCGGAGTACATGGATTCAACGAGTGCATCGCCTTCACCAAGGGATTGTGCCCAGAGAAGCAACCGATGGGCATCTCGGGTATTTCCAGAGAGCGTTCCATCCAACTTGTATTGCAGGCCTTCAGCTGCGGCTATTGAATTCACGCGCTCGTGCATCTCTTGATACGACTTGTCGTCGAGTCCGTACTTCTCTTTGAGGAGTTTAGCGGTGGGGGTGATCACGCCAACCGGCCAGTCAGGTTGTAATTGGAAAGCACGGTGACGCACTTCTGCTTCGATATCGATGGCGACTAACGCGCGTTGCAGTCGACGACGGCCAATGAAGCACCATGGGCAAACTACGTCGGACCAGACATCGATAATCATGCATTCCTCGTCTTAATTGATGAAGTGAGTCTCATTCGTTGGCGCCAGTGTGACAGTACTTTCGAGTACTTCTTCGGTAACGGGGTTGATCTTCACGGTGTAGTGCCACGTGCCACGTACTCCGCGTGCCACTTGTGTGACATGGGAGGTGCCGTCGCCGCGCACGTACTCATTGGTCAGCGCGAGTGGTCCATCCAGCGCACTTGCCGTTGATGAAGCCATCACAAATTGGCTCTGCGCAAGGAGATGGAGATTCTCTTTGGGGTATTTCACTGTGGTGATATTCATGGTTTGCACCAGGGGAGGGTTTTCTGGTGTGAGTTGTATGAAGACATGGAGGTGGCCCTCTTCACCCATTTCATTCCATGAAAGTTGAGACGCAGAAGGTGTACGTATGGAGTCAGCACTTCCCTTGAGTCCACCAATTGAAGATATGCCATCTGCAATCGATTCCTGACGTTTATCAAGCGGCTGATCTAAATCAACGTTATTTGAGAGGAGGGATTTTGCATCAGTTTCGTTCCAGGAGCTAAAGAGTGCGCGAATGCTTGTGTGAGCTGAGATGGTTGCCGGCCAAGGCGCAACATGGTGCGAGCGCACGTCGAGTTGTCGGAGAAGTGCAAGGTGGGCTTCTTTGCCAACGCGTGATGCCCACGCATATGTCGCGTTTGCTAGCGCAATCACTCCGTATCCTGAAGAGAGATGCCAGCGCATGTGTGATCCATATCCGGGATATCCGCCCGAGTGGCCGGCGGTAACTCCAAAGCGAACGTCACTTTCATTTACCAAGCCAAATCCGTAGGCGAGGGTCTCGCCGTCGGATGCCGGATCACTGAAAGGTAGGCGCGAATTTGGCGGGATGATGCGATACCCCTGCTGCATTTCGCGGCGCGAAGCCCGCGAGAGTGGATGGTTGGTATCAGGATGCGGATCGAATGCGCTCCCCATTCCACCAATCCAGATCGCCAGATCCTTTACCGTGCTGAAAAGCCCACCGAGAGCGGAGAATTCACCAGGCTGTGAGAATTCCAGCGGCTGCCAAACACCATCTACCTTCTTATGTCCACGGGTGAGCAATGAAGAGTCCAATTCATTGTCGCTGAAGCGTGTGTTTTTCATGCCCAGTGGATCAAGGAAGCGAGTGCGTATGAAATCTGTGAAATAGATTCCGGTCATCCGGCTGATAATTCGGCCAGCTAATACATAAGCAAGGTTGGAGTATTCGAACCGAGTTCCAGGAATGTGTGCAAAGGAGAATCCGCCACCGATGAGTGCGCCAAGTTCCTCTGGAGTCATGGCCTCCTGGCGATCGGCCCATGGATCATCTGTCGGGAATCCAGGGCTCATGGTGAGTAGGAGTCGCAACGTAAGTTCGGGTGAGTCCGCTGACGGCAACTTCACTGCAGACATCTCAGGGAGATATGTGGTGATCGGTTTGTCTAGGTCGAGCACGCCCTCGTCGCGCAAAAGCAAAATAGCGGCAGCAGCGAAACTCTTTGTCATGGATGCAATTCTGAAGATGCTCCTGGAATGAGGGAGTTCGCCACCATCTTGAGTGATGCCAAATCCGCCGGCGTGAATGAGTTCTCCGTGATGAGTCACTCCATAGGCAACTCCAGGAGCGATTTCATCTTCAACAAATTTCTGAAAGATGGAATCTATCAACGAGAAATCAGGCGGCGTCATATATCTGCCTACTTGAGGCGTGAATCAAAGAATGCGAGTGTTCGATCCCACGAGAGTTCCGCATGAGCAGGGTCATAGACCTCTGGTCGATCGCTGTTGAAAAATGCATGATCACTACCTTCATAGTCGAATGCTTCGGCGCTACCACCGGCCTCGCGAATAGCGACAAGTGCACTTTGGATTCCGGGAGCAGCGGAGGTGCCGTCGTGTTCGCTGCAATGAATGATTGCGGCCTTGCCTGTGTAGTTCGACCACTCTGGTGACATCTTCGTCCACGGGATACCGGGGTAATAGCCGACAGTTGCGGTGACAAGAGGTGAAAGAGTCGCACTCCATAGTGCAAGTGATCCACCGAGACAGAAACCCACCGCGCCAATTCCATCTGCAGTTACATCACTGCGGGATGAGAGATAACTTGCAGCACCAGCGATATCTTTCGCAGCAGTGTCCATCGCGAGCCCCATCATGAGTCGCATCGCTTCATCTGGCTCTTTCGTCTGCGTCCCGTGATAGAGATCTGGCGCCAGGGCGACGTATCCGTTCTCTGCAAAACGATCTGCTACGTCGGTGATGTGGCCAACAAGACCCCACCATTCCTGGATAACGATGACGGCCCGGCCATTGGGGTGAGAGGGCAAGGCTAAGTACCCGTCGCACTTACTTCCATTGCTCGGAAAGGTGATTCTTTCGCCCATTTTGACCTCCAGATTTCGCGTGGTTGCCTTACTCTCACGCTCGCAGAGTTGGTTTGCAAGTGAAGCGAAAAAGTCTGGCGTGTTGTCTCTTGCCAAGTTTGTATCAGGCACTTAACTTGTGACAGGAGTTCCATATTGGAGCGCCAGAATTTTTTAGGGGATCCCTCATGAGCAACATGGATAACGAGCAAGTAGATAGCGGTACCGCCAACTCAGGTGCGCCACTTGCGCCTCCTGCGCCTCCTGCCGAAAAAGCTCCTGAAGCGCCGCTTGCGCCTCCTGCCGATAAGGCTTCTGATGCGCCCGCTCAAGGCGGCCCACAGAGCGGACCTCAAGATTCTCCTCAAGGTGGCCAACAGGGCGGACCTCAAGGTGGCCAACAAGGTGGACCTCAAGGTGGAATGCCCATGCAAGGTGGCCAACAGGGCGGACCTCAAGGCGGAATGCCCATGCAAGGTGGCCAACAGGGCGGACCTCAAG
>JBAXIG010000027.1:0-20333 GCA_037138535.1 Actinomycetes bacterium | reverse complement strand
TTTCCAGATACCAGCGACTTGGAAATAATTGTCCTCATAATGTCGTTTGTACCTTCACCGATGCTCATGAGCGGAGCGTCACGATAGAGGCGCTCTACTACGTACTCGGTCGAGTAACCGTAGCCTCCATGGATGCGCATGGCTTCTAGCGAAGCCTCGATGGCTACTTCACTCGCAAAGTACTTTGCCATTCCCGACTCCATATCAACTCGTTCGCCAGCATCTGCTTTTGATGCTGCCCAGTAAGTGATCAATCGAGCTGCTTGTGTTTGCGTTGCGATCGTAGCAATTTTTAATTGAATTGCCTGAAACTCGCTAATAGGTTGACCGAATGCATGACGGTTCTTTGCGTAATCAAGAGCGGCTTCGTAAGCGGCTTGTGCAATACCCACACTTCGGGCCGCGATATTGATGCGCCCAGATTCCAAACCTGAAAGGACTTGCTGCATGCCACGGCCTTCAACTCCACCCAGCAAGTTCTCCACTGGTACGCGTACGTTGTCGAGCACTACTTCACACGATTCAGGTCCCTTGTAGCCCAGCTTGCCGATATCGCGACTTACCGTGAAACCAGGAGTACCGGCCTCTACGAGAATCACGCTCATACCCTTGTGGGCAGGGGAAGCATCTGGATCGGTCTTCACTAGGACGGGAAGAGGATTTGCATAGCGCGCATTTGTGATCCACATCTTGGTGCCATTAATGACGTACTCATCACCTTCTCGCTTGGCAGTGGTCCGGATGCCTTGAAGATCGGTCCCAGCGCCTGGCTCGGTTAAGCCGATGCCAGTACGGCGCTTACCGGTCGCCAATTCAGGCAGATACTTCTGCTTCTGTTCTTCAGTACCGTGCTTCGCAATCATCCAACAGGAGAGTGAGTGACTGCCCAAGATGCCGGCAACGCCCATCCAACCGCGTGCAAGTTCCTCGAAGACCAAGGCGAACGAGACCATGTCGATATCAAGCCCGCCATACTCTTCCGGAATAGTCATTCCGAAGAGACCCATATCTGCAAGTCCCGCCACGATTTCGGTCGGATAGCGCCCGCTCCGTTCCCACTCGTTAGCTACGGGCTTGATTTCCTTTTCTACAAAGTCGCGCAACACAGCTTTGAATGCTGTTTGTTCCTCGTTGAGTGTGAAATCCATCTCTATCCTCCTACTGGTACGAAGAGTGGTAGCGCTCTGCCGTCACTCAAAGGTTGCCATTTCAATACGACCGGTTGATCGCATGAGATCTCGGTACTACTTCCATCTATACGTGTCAGCATGATGGGGCCCTCTGCTAAGCGCACTCGCGCAATAATATAAGGCGCCTCAAATCCCTCCTGAGGTGCGCGCATCACTTCGGTCCACGAGTCAATTATTCCGTGGCCCGAAACTTTCTGCCATTCAAGATCCGTCCCGCCGCAATGCGAGCAGAGGGCACGCGGATAGTGTTGGTACTTCGAGCAATCGTTGCAACACTGAAGAAGTAACTCCTGAGTGCGCGTACCGTCCCAGAAGGGAGCGGAGATTGCATCCTCAATGGGCAAGTAAGGAAAACTCATGAGGCTTTCTCCAAAATCACGGTGGCATGCGTAGAAATAATGCCACCCGTACCATGTGCCAGCGCGCGGCGCGCGTTCGGGACTTGCCGATCCCCACATTCACCTCGGAGCTGTCGCACCGCCTCAATAAGTAAGAGAATTCCAAATTGTCCGGGATGGCAGTAAGAGAGCCCACCGCCAGAAGTGTTCAAGGGGAATGCACCACCTGGACGCGTCTTGCCGCTGAGAAGCAATTCAGCCGCTCCCCCGCGTGGCGCAAAGCCCAATGCTTCCAGCGTCAAAAGAACGGTGATGGTGAAGGAGTCGTACACCTCCACCACATCTATGTCCTTTGGAGTAATACCTGCCATTGCAAAGGCGCGCCTCCCGCTCTCCACCGCGCCAGTCACCATCAAATCATCCACGCTCGTCATTGACGTATTTGTGGTCGCTTCGCCATACCCAATAATTTTCACGGCACGTTTCTTATCTGCGAGCTTAGTGGTGAGCACAATTGCACCTCCGCCATCAGTGACCAAACAACAATCGGCCGTGGTTAATGGAGATGAAATGAGATCTGCACCCTCGATGTCTGCCGGAGTGAGCGACTTGGTTCCGTATCGGAAAGCTACTGGATTGAGCAGCGCCCATTCGCGGGCGCTTATCGCAACTTCCGAAAGCGCGGCTCGACCATGAGGAACTTCGTGGAGGTAACGCTGAGCCGCCATTGCGTAATAAGAGAGCGGGAAGAGTGGACCATATGGCGTCTCGAATTGCGCCTCTGGAGTGTGATGTTCAACTACTCCGCCGAGCGATCGTGATTTAGCGGACCGTTGATTAGAGGCGAAAGAAATGACCACCGTGGTGCACTGTCCGCTACGCAAAGCCTCAACCGCACGCGCTACGTAGATTTCAAAGGAACTACCACCGGCAAATGAAGAATCCGTAAAACTAGGCGCAATTCCGAGGTAATCCGCCAACTGCGTTGCAGAAAAACGCGAAATACCATTAGTGGCAATCCCATCGACATCCCGTGTCGTCAATCCCGCATCAGTAAGCGCCCGAGTTACTGCCTGACTTTGTAACTCGAGAATCGACTTAGTAGTCACTCCCAAGTCGCATTCGGCGGCACCCACGATAAAAACATCTTGCATCAGATACGCACCTGCGCTCCAGCCGGCGAGAGCACTGGGTGCCCATCTTCACCAGCGGTCATCGAGAGTTCCAGTGTGACTTCGTTTCCTTCCACATGAGTCACCGCTCCGTGACAGGTAACAGTTTCACCGGCGAAGACCATAGTCGTAAAACGGAAATGTAGGCGCGTGATAAACGAATCTGGCCCCAACCAATCTTGTACAGCCTCAGCCAGAATGGCACCTAACGCCTGCCCGTCAACAATGGGCGCCTTAATCTTCTTCGAAGCTAAGAATTCGTTGTCATAGTGGAGTCGATGCCAATCCCAGGTAGCACCTGCATAGGCAATCATGTTGGTGATGTCTATGGTGCGCGTGAGAGTCGGCATCTGCGATCCAACGGCTAATTGGTGGTTCATCGTGGAATCTCCGACCAAATAAGCGACTCAGTATTCGTTGCTAACAACTCTTTCTTTTGATTCGTATAGCTAGCCGTCGAGAACATTGTCATCATCTTCAAACCCTTGGAGTTCGTGCGCTCCGTCACCGAGTCGATCACCCAAGTCGCGGTGATGACATCGCTTTCAACAATGGCTTGATGGAAGTGGTAATCATTTCCACCGCGCACAAGACGCGTATTAGGCACTTCGATCTTCCACAGGTGTCCGGCATACCCATCGGTATCCATCGGAAGACCCGCGTACTGATTTGTTTCACAGACCCAGGTGGGGGGCGCAATTACTCCTGAATATCCATGCTCTTTCGCATAGTTATCGTCGGTATACAGCGGATTCTCATCACCAATTGCCAGTGCAAAGTATCGAATGCTCGCTTTGCCTACAGGCTCAGGAGCCGTATAGGTGATGCTCCTTCCAACCAAAGCGGAGATCTCAGGAGTGAGCATTTAATACCGCCATCGGGAATACTTCCAACATAAATTCAGGACGGAGCAGCGCTGCACAGAGCGCACCGGTGGATGCGGGCCAAGGAGCGCGCAACAATGATTGACGTACGCCAGCCACTCCGCGATATTCAGCTAGGCCTTCGGGAGTGACGAATTCGATGGTGGATACCAAATCCGCCGCCGTAGCGCCTGCAGCTTCGAGTACTTCCATCACTGCTCCGTATGTCACTTCAGCTTGGGCCACTACATCACCCGGATGAAGCGCTTCTTGGGATTCCATATCGAGTGATGCGAATCCAGACATATACAACGTCTCTCCCGCGAGCACGCCCGGCGTGTAGGAAAGTGTGTCGTAGCGCTTCCACCCCGGATTAATACCCCTTAATTCATGACGACTTGCAGTGATATCGACCGCAACCAAGATTTCCGGATGATGTAAACGGCTCATCAGGATTCCACCCGCACCTGGAAATACCCCAGCACCACCCAGTAACTCTTTGCGCGCTCGACCACTCTTGGGATACACATCGCGAGTTGCCGGAGTGGAGAAATCGTAGGTGGTAACTGCTTGACCCAAATTCATACCAATGCGGTCCAGGAGCGCACCTGCTTTTTCCAAGCAGTAACGGTATTGCGCCACGAAATCACCCTGGTGCACCACATCGCCCTTGGCATCAACGGGGAGCATCGTAGGCAGGAATACCGAGCCATCGTGTCCCTCTCGGATAGCAGAACGTGACCAACCCGCGTCTGGCTCATTAATCAATGACTTGCCGCCGCCTCGCGACGCGTGCACCTCTATTTCAATAAGAGCAGCCGGACGAAGCAAGCGCTCGACCACGACGGTCGTAAGCGAGGGGCGGTGGGATCCAAAAGTGCTTTCTCGTACAGTTTTCGCGGCATCGTAATCAAGGATTCCTTGTACGGTGACGTTCTCAACTACATGCGTGACATCGGCAAATGAAAGCCCTTCAGCGCCGAGAATTCTTTCAATCTTGGCGTATGCAGTACGCGTTTGGGTAGTCATGTCACCTCTGACGACCATGCGACCGGTCTCCGGATCATGCTCACTAGCTGAGTGCCCTGACAGGAAGGCATCATTGCCATGCATCAAACCCAGAGAGAAGGTGTAATCCGAGTATTTGAACCAAGGAAAGTCGGCAGGAGTGATTGCATGCATGTCATGCGCCTTTCGCGAGTACTTCAAAAGCCTTCACGACTTGGACAAGGGTCGCTTCGGGCGATTCCAATACATCGTAGAACTCTGCTGCTTTTTTGGGTGTGCACTGCGCGTTTCCGGCAAACTTATTAATGAGGGCCTGGCGAGTAAGTCGGTTCCTGGGCCCTCCTGCACTCGCATTGACGCCGCCGTTGAGTGAGGCTCCACTCCTCAACGAAATACGGGTCTTACCTGAAGCATCTGCAGCCGCTCCCTCTGCTGGAGTCAAATTAATAGCAACCTTCTGGGCGAGGGCGGCCACTTCAGGGCGGTGGATCGACTCAATGGAGTAGGTCTCTACGGTGATTGCTCCATCGATAATCAACGCCGCAATACTCCATGGGAGTGAGAATTTTGCATCGTAGGGCGTGCGAGGGGTTAATTTCTCTTCAATAGGTTCGCACACAATTGCAGAGGAATCTGGGTGCACCCAGACCTCAATCTTTTCAATATCACCAGCGGCCATTGCACCGTAACCCACCATGATGCTCGCCACCGCATCGAGTGATACATGAGAGAGCTGACAGGCCGGATACGGTTTAATGGTGATCTGTGTTGCTTCCCAACGACTCCCTAAGTCGCTAGTAACTAAATCTAATTCGACTTCGCGGGCAGAGAGAGTGGCATAAATTCCGTAACGACCTTCTATGGCGCTCTCCGGGCCAGTCCCTCCGGCGCCCGCCAGAAGTGCCGCGATCACACCATACCTCGAGGCAGTGCCAGGGTGCAACTGTTTGGTACTCGAACCAGTGTTGAGAAATTCAAGCAATCCACCGGAAGCACTTCCGGCGATTCCGATGGAGTTTATGGTTTCCTCACGAGAAAGCCCAAGAAGTTTAGCCGCCACAAGCGCTGCGGCAACAGTTCCGCACGCATGCGTGGCATGAATACCTCTCGCGTGAAAACCATGAGAGGAGCCCATGGCAATGCGAGTAACTGTTTCAAGACCAATCGTTGCGGCCGTCACTATGTCATCCCACGACGCATCGACTGATGCGCCAATAGCGATGGCGGCTGGAAGCGAAACCGACGTAGCATGCACGAGCCCGCCCGCATGCGTGTCGTCAAAATCAAGGTGATGAATAAGTGCACCAAACGAGAGTGCAGCGAAAGGCGCGCTCACCCTGCTCCCCCGGCCAAGTAATGGACTCTCGCCGCCCTTTGATGCATAGATTTCGGCAACCGCAGTTGCCGGCACCTTCGTACGCGAGTAGAGAGCGCCTAATGCATCTCCAAAACCGTCATAGAGGTGGGAAATTGCGACCGTTCGCACGTCATCAGGAAGAGTCTCAAGGGAGAGCGCCCAGTCAGTCAACGTGCCAGCAACACTCATTTACCAAATGCCCCAGCGTCACCAAGCAACGCAATCTTCTCTGGAGAGTACTTGAGCAAGCCTGACATCACTTCTTCGAAGTTTTCGTTTCTTTGCGGTGCGCGTCGATAGGCGACGGCTTCGTTACCCACCTTCACTGGAGAGGCGAGATTCTTGATCGTTCCATACCTCGGATGTTCTGTTTCGAAAATGAGATTCCGTGCGATTGTGTGAGGTTCTAGCATCGCTTGCGCGACATCGTTGATCGGTCCACAAGGAATCGAAGCCGGATAGAGGACCGAGAGCCACTGATCAACTGTGCGGTGACGAACGATCTCTTCAAGCATCGGAAGAAGTGCAGTCGCATTCTTTTGGCGATCGGCAAAAGTGATAAACCTTGGATCTGAGGCCCACTCTGGTTTGCCAATAACTTCAGTGAGACGTTGCCAGAACTTCTCTTTCGCACAACCAATAATGATCCAACCATCGGAAGCTTCAAATGCCTGAAAAGGCACGAGCGATGGATGAGCCGAATGGTGTGTACGCACAGGAGTAAAACCTGCATTCATATGCCAGACACCTGGATAAGTGAGCATCCCGATGGCTGCGTCATAGAGCGAGAGATCACAATCCATTCCTACTCCATCGCGGCGCGCAGCATGAACGCCTGCGAGCAGAGAAATAGCCGCTACAAAACCGCCCGAATAATCGACCATGGAGAGGCCGGATTTTGTGGGTGGGCCATCAGGCTCCCCCGTGAGATCCATCCACCCTGCAAGGCCTTGGAGGATGTAGTCATACCCGGGTTCACTCGACCGAGGACCTGTCATTCCGAAACCTGTAAGTGAGCAACAGACAATCTTGGGATTGAGATGCTTCAAATCGTTGTAGGTAATCTTCATCTTTGCCGGAACATCACCGCGCAGATTGCTATAAACGACATCACAGACCTTTACCAGATCTTCAAAAACTGCTCTACCTTCGGGTGTTAAAAGATCGATTGAAATTGACTTCTTGTTGCGATTGAAAGCTTCAAAGAAGAGTGAATCTTCCTCGTTGGCATAAGGTGGCACGTAACGACCCACATCGCCGCCTACTCGTGGATCTTCGACCTTAATAACTTCAGCGCCGAGATCAGCAAGATGCAAAGTGCCAAACGGGCCCGCACCATATTGTTCAAGAGAGAGTATGCGAATGTCGGCTAAAGGTCTCATTACTTCGTTCCTGTCAGTACTGGAATCATTTCGAGGATCTGATTCTGCGCCTTGCGAGTTATATCTGCCGTCAGGCCATGTGTAGGCGGGGTCAACTTCACTGCGTCCGCGATCCCTTCATAGGCACTGATGCGATCGCGAACTTCTTCCGCCGTTCCTGCCAGAGTCAGTGCGTCAACCATGTGGTCAGGAACTATGTCACCGAGGTGATCACTGGAAACCCCTGACTTAAACTTCTCGATAATGGCTTGCTGCTCTGCGGCAAGTCCATGAAATTCAAAGAACTCAGCGTAAGTTTTTACTGTCGCATAAAAGCCGATGAGCCCGGCATTCCAACGCTTCGCTACCTTGGGATCATCATCAATGGCACACGCTGCTGAGACAACAACATCCAACTTCTTACGTGGACGACCCGACTTCGCTAAACCTTCTTCAAGCCATGGCAAGAGTTGCTCGCGCATGTACTGCGGAGAGCAGAGTTCATGTGAAATCCAGCCGTCACCAATTTCGCCAGCGAGCTTGGTCATTACCGGACCCATGCCCGCCATATAGATAGGGATCTCAGTACGAACCGGCTGGAACGGACGCTGATATCCGCGAATATCGATGCGCTCGTACTCGCCTTCGACCGTCATGCGCTCACCAAGATGTGAATTAGCAATGAAGTGGCGGATGATCGCGACTGTTTCGCGCATGTGCGCCACTGGCTTGCCCCATTGCGCATTATGCCAATCTTCATTAAGCCTTTGTACCCCCGAACCAATACCAAGAATAAAACGGCCACCGCTCATCTCATCAACATCGAGCGCCTCTAATGCGGTGACCATGGGGCTGCGAGTAAATGCCAGCGCAATCGCAGTGCCCACTCCCACCGTTGAAGTGCCCGCAGCGAGCGCGGCCGCGCCCACTGTGGCACTTCGGTGAAGTTCGGGAACCCAAATCACATCGGCACCAGCGGCTTCAGCTCGTCGACCAGCATCCACTAACTCTTCGAGTGTTTCACCCCATGGACCGTATGTGATTGAAATACTCATCAGATTTCCAGTGGTCCGGTCTTTGCTTGAGGGAAGTACTTGTTCGTTTCACGGGCAGATTCTTTATAGACCATGACGGATCGAGTCCAACCCACCACCACATCGCCATCTTGATTGAGTCCGCGAGTCTTGACGGTCACAATGCCCGCATAGGGACGCGATGCGCTCTCCCGCTTCGCAACCACAATCGATTCTGCATAAACGGTGTCACCGACAAATACTGGATGGGTCAACTTAATGTCGGTTAATTCTAAATTCACGATCGCATGATGGCTGATATCGCTGACCGTCATCCCAAGGACGAGAGCGATCGTGAAGCCCGAGTTAACAATGATGCGCCCCTTGGTGATGGGGTGATTTTGCGAAAAATGAGTGTTGAAGTGGTACTGGTTTGTATTCATCGTGAGCAAGGTAAACCACGTGTTATCAGTCTCGTTGATGGTCCGCCCGAGTGGATGTTGGTACACATCGCCGACCGTGAAGGCCTCGAAGTAATTTCCCAAGCTGGGTTCATGCACGGTCATCGGCTTGCCTCTCGTCGGGGAGTTCAGTCAAAGGTCTGACATTTGAACTATGGCTATTCTGCCATAGGTAGTGGCAGGCTTCCAGAGTAATGAAAGAGAGATCCTGATGGGCGAGATTCGAGATCGAGCACTCTGGTGGGAATTACCAGATGTCAGTCTCACCCCCAGCCTCCTAAACCACCTCGAATCTGCATTAGACCAGGTCAGTACCGATTTATCACTCCGTGCCCTGGTGATTACTGGCCCTCAGGAGGAGTTCGACTCCCTCTTCTCGGTGGGCATGAATATTGCTTTCCTCGGCGAGTGCTTCGCTGATCCCGCCGGAGTCTTCATCCCTTTCGTCACCCGCTACCACGCTCTACTCCACCGAATGGAAGAACTTCCCGTGCCGATCATTGCCGCCGTCAACGGTTTAGCTCGCGCTGGCGGTTTCGAGTTACTTCTCGCCTGCGACTTCGTCTTCATCGCCACGGAAGCAAAGATTGGCGACCATCATCTAGCTAGTGGCTTACCACCAGGGGCTGGGGCCGCAATTCGTACGCAACGCGCGATGGGAACACAGCGCGCAAAAGAAGTGCTCTTCACCGCGTCCTGGCTCACTTCCGCGGAGGCGGTTGCCAGTGGAATTGCGTTGCGAGCAGTGCCACGCGCACAGTTGCACCACGAGATTTCCGAATTCATTAAGAAGTTGCTCCCCACTTCGCGCTCCGCAATCGCTGCTACTAAATTGGCGCTGATACAGGCAGAACCGACGCGAGCAGGATGTGCCGCCGAACTCGCGCTCTTTGCAGATTTCGTCACGAATGATCCATTGGCATCAGAGGGATACCGTTCATGGATCGAGAAGAGGAAGCCATCATGGCCATAGAGCTTCGAAGCGGTGTCACTGAAATTATCGAAATCACTGACGACATGATTTCCACATTGGTGACTACAGGCGGATACCCACACCCGCTCTTCCAAGAAGGCTGGCGCGAAATTGGAATGCGCGGTCGCCCGCTACCCGGACAAGCAGTCTTACTTCTGGTCGGCGGCGCCATGGAGCGCACTGGAAAATTTGACCATGCCATCGCACTCCTCGGTGTCGATGACGTGAACTTTCTTAATGCAGTAGTTGCCGGAGATTCCATTCGACTCGAATGGGAAGAGATCGAATTCTTGCCATGGAAGAGCGCAGGACGCGAACTCTTGCGAATGAAGTGGCGAGTACTAAATCAATTTGACGAGTTATGCATGGAAGCTTCTTCGCGAATGCTCGTGCGAGTCATCGACAAGTAGGCTGTTGTTAACTGCGCAAGATGTTCGCGCATCAATTCACCAGCTGCCTTGGAATCCTGATCACGCACCGCCTCGAAGATTTCTTCGTGAAAGCGAGCAACCTCTTCCCACATTTCGGGTGGTGCTTTGTCGCGCGCAAACCTCTCATCCACAACTGCGAAAATTGGTTGAGAGACCGTATGCAAAAGGGCGTTGTTTGCAGCCTCAAAAATGATGTTATGGAAAGAACGGTGAACAGCGTGCCTTTCAGCCGATGGCTTGTGGCTCCTTATGCTCTCCGCTAATTGATCAATGTGTTCTTCGGTGCGACGTTGCGCGGCCAACTGAGCGGCAGGGACTTCCACAATGGCACGCACTTCAAGCAATGCCTCAACGCTTGGCATGTCTAAAGCCAATGTCATCAACTTGAAACCAGTCTCCAAGTAACCCGCAATTTGATCGCGATTCGGATGATTAATCCAACTTCCACCAGAGGCACCGCGCGTGGTGACAATGAGATTTTGCGACTCTAGGACTCGAAGTGCCTCTCGTATTGTGGAACGGCTCACCGAATATTGCGCAGAGAGCTCAGCCTCACTCGGCAAACGATCGCCCTGCGCCAACTGGCCAGTGATTATTTGCTTTCGCAATTCACTTGCCACGCGGTTAAAGCCGCGCTCACTCATTGTGAGAAACTTCCCTCAGTCGCTAATTCACGGGCAATATGTCGACCAAAAGCGATCGCTGGCATTGCCAGGAGTCCACCACAGAACGACTTACCCATTGTTGCCGCAGCGCCAAGCGCCTCACCTGCGGCATACAGTCCCGGGATGATTGATCCATCAGCCTTTCGTACGCGCAGATTTGCATCGACATCGATACCTGAAAACGTGATCAAGGTGACCGCATGATTTTGAACAGCGTAAAACGGAGCCTGCGCAATGGGCGCCGGGAGGTGTTGTCGGCCGAAATCGGGATCGCTTCCAGCGGCTACATGCTCGTTGTAGCGAGCCACGCTTGCCGCAAGACCTACCGGGTCTACCCCCATGCGTGCTGCTGTTTCTTCGACGGTACTTCCGGAGAAAACTCCTGGAAGAACATTTGCGTGCGCCTTCAGATCATCCGTACTCCAACCAATAACCATGGGTTGGCTAGCTTCAAGAGCGGCAGCGTCAAAGAAAGTCCAGAAAGTCATTCCTTCAAGATCCACAAGGGCATGTTCTTTCACATCAATACTTGGCTCATCCTCGGCCACCCAACGCTCACCACGACGGTCCACATATATCTCATGCGGTGGACGCTCTTTAGCGACGAGAAGGGGACGATCATTCCAGCGAATACGCACCCCACCATCTGGTGAAGGCAACCCGCCGAACGTAGGTAAATATGTTCCAGCACCAGCAATTGCCGCGCCCATCGCTTCGGCCATCGCGATGCCGTCTCCGGTCGATGTGGGCCAGGCAGCAGAGACCAATGGAGCACCTTCTAACCGAGCAAACATTTCTGGATTCGCACCAAAGCCACCGGTAGCAATGACTACATTCTTGGCAGTGAAATCTCCCGCGGCCGTGCGCACGCCAACTACTGCCCCACCTTCTTCAATGAGAGAGTCGGCCCCGGTATTAAGCCGCAGATCAATTCCCCCAAGAGCGATACGTTCATCAAGTAAACGTTGAAGAACTTTTAAAATTGAAAGGCCGGATTCCGTTCCGTAGTAGGTACGAGCTATTCCGTAAGGTTCGTGTCCATAAACAATCCGTGGTGCCTTTTCGTGAAATTCGAAACCTTGTTCATCCAACCAATCAATAGTCTCAGTTCCCAAAGTTACCGCGAGCGAGGATAAATCCTTGCGCGCAGTTCCGTGGCTGATACGTTCAATATCGGCTAAGTGCGCCGCATGCGAATCTTCGATTCCACGCTCTTTCTGGCGCTTCGTTCCTGCGCCTGACATATGACCGCCAGACGTGAAGAGCGTGCCGCCGACTTCGTCAGCTTTTTCTAAGAGAAGTACGTTGGCTCCGAGATTTGCAGCTTCGATCGCGCATGGAATGCCGCTGGTTCCGGCACCAATAACGATGAGATCGAAGTGGTGGCTCATGCTCCGCTTCCTTGGAGGAGAACGCGACCGCGAACTTTCGCTGCATGCGTATAAGCAGCAACACCATCAGCAAGTGGATGAATGGAATCGATGTCTGGGGCGAATCCTCCCACGATCACATCTTGTACAGCGGCTCGAACATGCTCCGCTAACCCTTCATGTGATCGGCGGAGAAGATTGAAACCAATTAATTGATGTTCTCCGCCGAGAAACTTCGGGGCGAGAATTGGCATCATCGCGCCTGAACTGAATCCAAGAAGTATGTGCTTGCAATCGGGAGCGCCAGCACTCATCGCATTGCCGGTGATTTCTCCTCCCACGGGATCGATAATGACATCGGCGCCACGACCAAGAATCGCACGTGCGCCTTCTGTAATTGCATCGTTGCGAACACCCCGCACGCCATCGATATCAGCGCCATCACGCGAAGCAACTGCCATGGTGAGTCCCAATGCGCGACCAACAGCAATGCTCGCCTGCCCCACCGAACCAGTACCACCAAGAATAAGAAGTGTGTCGCCACTCTTTACTTTGGCAATATCTTGCAGAATCGAGCGTGCAGTCGCCAACGATGTGACCGCAGACGCAATCGCCACATAATCAGAACCAGTCGGAATAGAATGGAGCACCGATTGCGGCAACGAGAATCGTTGAGCATGAATACCATCGCGCGTGAGCCCGCCGCCGACGCTCTCGGCAAAAGCGAAGTAATGATTGCCAGCCGCATCTTTGGCGACCGCCGCCGTCCCTGGAATGAGGGGCCAGGGTTTTGCCGGCGGGAAGAAGCCAGCGACCACTTGTCGATCAAGTGGGGAGATCTGAGAAATCACAAGCTCAAGCTCTACCTCTCCCGGAATCGAAGGAGCACCGAGGCCAAGAGTGAGCACATTGGCGGCGGTGGCGATGAGGGCAGAATTGTCAGACACAGGATGAGTTAACGCCCTCGGACACCCTCTGGCAAGTACCCCCCATCCCTAGTAGATTCTCTTGCATGTTCCACGAGGCGGAATGCCGTTCCGCTCTAAGTGCCCTCGAGGCCTTCATGGTTGCCATTGAGGCGCGTGAAATTCCCGGCGTCTTACACGGCTATGAGCGCAGCGAAGAGGTCTACGTCTTCATCGAAGGGCCACGCTGGGCTAGTCACGGATATGAAAACGTGGCTCGAGGCTGGAGCGCCTACCAAACCTCCCCCATGGGGGTGACTGGTCATCGCTGGATCGAAGGTCCCGAGATGATTGGTAACGAATCGTTGGTCAGCATTCAAGGGATTCTCGATCTCGATTACGAAGCCAACGAGCGCAGAGACGTTCTCCGCCTCCGATTCACCTGGGTGCTGCGCAAAGATGAGAGTGGCAAATGGGGAATCGTGCACGAACACGCATCGCAACCATTAGCCGATCCCTACGGAGCTGGCGATTGGGTTACCGGAGAGGGCAAGTCATGACATTTGTAGGAGCACACTCCAAACCTTTCGCAGATGAGCGCACTCACTATCGCGCACTTGCGCTGCAAGCACGTACCGAAGCAGTTAATAATCTCAACAACGAGGAAGCACGCACTGCGATGCTCTCTTCCATTTCACGCATCTCAACAAACATCGGTGCGGCAAACGCCTTCCTTGGTGGAGAGATCAAACTTGTTGTGCTCCCCGAGTACTTCCTCACCGGTTATCCCATGGGCGATGCAGTCCCTGCGTGGAAGGAGAAAGCAGCGCTTGATCCGTCAGGAGTCGAATACGACAAACTTGGAGAAGTGGCGCAGAAGCACTCAACTTTTCTTTCAGGAAATGTGTACGAGAGCGATCCCAACTTTGCAGAGCTCTACTTTCAAACATCTTTCATCATCGATCCAAGTGGTGAGGTGGTACTGCGCTACCGTCGCCTGCACTCAATGTTCTCCCCCAGCCCCTGGGATGTCTGGGATAAATATTTAGATCTGTACGGCATCGATGCTGTTTTCCCAGTCGTCAAAACCGAGATTGGTAATCTTGCAGTAATTGCTAGCGAAGAAATTCAGTACCCAGAATTGGCTCGTACGTTTGCCTTGCGTGGTGCCGAAGTTCTCCTGCATTCAACAAGTGAAGTGGGGTCGCCGGCGCTTACTCCAAAAGACGTGGCGAAGCGTGCGCGCGCGTGGGAGAGCGGCTGCTATTTGGTCAGCGCAAACTCAGGTGGGCTCTACGGATCTCCGGTACCGCCCAATTCCACTGATGGAATGAGCAAAGTCCTTGATTACACAGGGCTCGTCCTTGCCGAGGCAGGTTTTGGAGAGTCCATGGTGGCTAACGCAGCCATAGATGTCAGCGCCGTGCGTCGACATAAGGCGAAGCCAGGGATGGGTAACTTGCTTGCCCGCACCAAGACCGCGATGTGGGCGCAAGAGTACGCGCGCCACAGCGTTGATACGCCGAATGGTTTAGTTGACGCCAAAGCCGAGCGCTCTTACTTCCTCGCCCATCATCGTGAAGCCATCGACAATTTGGCACAACATTGGGAGTCGAAGTGACCCAATTAGATCAAGGTGTGCACGTAAGAAACCCACGGACCGGAAAGAATGATCGCTTACTCAATGCACCCACTCAAGGCGAGTTAGTCGCTATTACCTCACGTCTTCGTGCAAATCAAAAGAAGTGGCAGAGCGCAGGTCCGTCGCACCGCGCTGAAGTCCTCCTCAAATGGCGCGACGCCCTCCTGGCGCATAAAGAAGAATTAACAAATGCACTCACTGAAGATACTGGCCGTCGCACCGAGAGCAGTATTGAAGTGCAAGTGAGCGTGGATGGACTCAATCGCTGGGCAAATCAGGTCGTTGAATTACTCGACGAAGAAACCATTCAACAAACCACCATGCCGGGTGTTTCAGTGGCACCTTCTATTCGCCCCTACCCACTTGTGGGGATCATCAGCCCCTGGAACTTTCCACTCCTGCTCGCATTGATAGATGCCATCCCAGCGCTTGCCGCTGGATGTGCAGTCATCATCAAACCGAGTGAAATCACGCCACGATTCTTAGGACCACTAGCAAAGACTTTGGTTGATGTTCCAGAAATCGGCGAGATTGTCGGTCTCATTGAAGGCGCCGGGGAAACTGGTGCCGCACTCATCCCACTTGTGGATCTTGTCTGTTTTACCGGCAGCGTAGAAACCGGACGCATCGTGGCCGAGAACGCAGCGCGTAACTTCATTCCGGCCTCACTTGAGTTAGGTGGCAAAGATCCGGCGATCGTGCTCCCTGGCGCCAACCTAGATCGCGCAGTTCCGGGAATTCTCTGGGGTGCGACCGCGAACTCCGGACAGAGCTGCCTCTCGATTGAACGCGTATACGTGCATGAGTCACTTCACGACGAATTCGTTTCCCGCATCTCCCCCCTGGCTGCCGCGCTCGGAGTGAATTTCCCGGATCTTGAGGGTCGCGGAATTGGTCCCATGATCGCTGAGGATCAAATTGCCACCATTTCAAGCCATCTAGAAGATGCCTATGCCAAAGGTGCCATCGCTACCGCTGGTGGTGAGATGAAGTTTCTTGATGGTGGTGCCTATTTGGAGCCCACCATCTTGACCAATGTGAATCATTCGATGAAGGTAATGACGGAAGAGACTTTTGGACCGATTGTTCCTATCATGAAATTCAATTCTGATGATGAAGTGCTCGCGCTAGCCAATGACACTATTTACGGTCTCTCCGCCGCCATCTTCGGTGAGGAGGAGCGCGCCATGAAAATAGGTCGCCAGATAGATGCCGGCGCAGTCAGCATCAATGACGCCGCACTCACTGGCGTGATGCACGAAGGAGAGAAGCAAGCTTTTAAACTCTCCGGAATCGGTGGCTCGCGAATGGGTAAAGTTTCTATCCGGCGTTTTTATCGACGCCAATCGCTCTTAATTAATTCATCCACGGGGCGCGACCCGTGGTGGTGGCCAGAGGGTTGAAATTATTTTTTATTTCGGTAGATTAATCGAGTTAGTTTGTATCCAAAGTATGTAAAGGGGACGTCATGGGAATCCGCGAAGAAATGCCGCTACTTGCACGCCACGAAGGTAAGTGGATGGGCCACTACGTCTGGGTTGACGCGCAAGGCAATCTCGTGGAGCGTCATGAAGCCCGACTGGAGAACTCATTCCCTACTGACGGCCCTTATGAGTATTACCAAATAAATACTTACGATTACGACGATGGTCGCCATGAAGTCATTCACTTCCCTGCTAAGTACAAAGATAAGCAGCTCTGGTTTGATACCGATCGCATCACTGGTCGCGCTTGGGAAGTCGACGAGCACACCATGATGCTTACTTGGGTGCGCAAAGATGATCCCAGTGGATACTTCTACGAAATGATCCAGCTCGATGCCACTGGAAATAAGCGCTCACGCGTATGGCAATGGTTTGAAAATGGCGTCTGCACTAAGCGCACACTTATCAACGAAGAGCGGGTCGCCTAACCAAACCACAGCTCGCTGGTAGGGTCACCGGGTGACCAGACGCGAGTTTCTTCTCTTCTCCTCGCTCTGCCTGATTTGGGGTATTCCATACCTGTTGATCAAGCTGGCGATTGCCGACTTCTCCCCCATCATTGTGGTCTTTCTCCGTACCGCTATTGCAGCCCTTTTGATGATCCCATTAGCGGCGAAACGCGGTGACCTCATGCCTGCACTTAAGGCGTGGCGTTGGGTCCTGGTCTTCGCACTGCTGGAAATGGTGGGGCCTTGGTGGCTCCTCAACGATTCTGAAACCCGCGTCTCATCTGGTTTTGCTGGCCTCATGCTCGCCACGGTGCCGTTGACTGGAATCATCGTGAATTTCTTCATGGGAGATAAGACGGTTTTCCAAAGTCGTCGGCTCGTCGGAATGGCGATTGGTTTCATCGGCGTCGTTAGTCTGGTGGGGCTCGACATCCATGCAGGAAAGGTAGACACCCGTTCCATCATTCAGCTGGTCCTCGTAGCCTTTGGTTATTCAATTGCCCCCGCAATAGCGGCACGCAAACTACAAGGTGTTTCTATCATCGGCCTCGTGGGGATATCAGCCGCCATGGTTGCCATCATTTACGCACCTACAACGATTCTTACCTGGCACCAGACCAACCCCACCACCAAAGGAATACTTGCCGTTATCGTCCTTGGTGTGGTCTGCACAGCAATCGCATTCTTAGTGCTATTTGAGCTCATCAAAACTATTGGTCCAATTCGCGTCACGCTGGTTACATATGTGAATCCAGCGGTCGCTATCGTTCTGGGCATCATCTTCCTCAGCGAGAAGATCACGCCCGGAACCCTCATCGGATTCCCATTAGTGCTCGTTGGTTCATACCTTGCAAGTAGTAAGAAGAAAGAACTAGTTCAGTAAGGCATCGCTCTTCTTAATAAGTGAACGGCAAAACGCACCCATTTCTTTTGCGTCATCAATGTACATAGACGGTTTGAAACAGATCGTCCCAAATCCAGCTTCTACCTTTGCAGGTAGTGGCTCGAGAACACGGTCGAGGTCAAGAAGTGAATTGGGCGTCGCAAACTTTCCATTAATGCCACCCACGAGTTCAATGTCTGAGAGCGAACGTCCAGCAGCCTTGAGACCACTCTTCAGCGATTCCATATCGGTAGCAGAAGGCACCCCCAGAGGATTAAAGCCGTGGCCATATTTGACGAGTCGACGCAGCAACGGGGCATGCATGTCCTGTCCACCGAACCAGAGGCGTGGCCCATCATCACGTTGTGGACGTGGCTCCACCCACACATCGTCAAAGTTATAGAACTCGCCATGGTGCGTCACTGGCCCGGGTTGCCAACACTTGGCGAGCACTTCGAGTTGTTCATCAAGAATAGCTCCGCGGCGATTAAACGGTACAGCCAGCGCCGCGTATTCATCTTCGTGCCAACTCACCGTCGGCAACATGACGAAGCGACCTTCTGAAAGTCGGTCGAGTGTGGCGATCTCTTTTGCCAGCAGAAGCGGATGGCGCAGTGGCGCGATAATGGCGCCACCAACAAGTCGTAATTTTTCTGTCACAGCAGCAATAGCAGAGAGCAAGACAATGGAATTTGGCCATGACATATCTGGTGGTTGATTTCCGGGGTAGGCATATTCTCGTGGATTTGCCATCACACCATTCGAGCCGGCAGAGCGGCCTAACACAATGTGCTCACTCAACATGACAGCATCGATACCTGCGCCCTCCGCCTCCTGCGCAATACGCACAAGGGCTTTCATATCGTTGGGGTCGACGATGGTCCAATTCTCGCTAAGGACCAGAACCCAACGCACCTTGCTCATAGCTATCGCTTACCTCTAATGAGCTGATAGATCTCGCCGCGGAGGTGTCCGAAATCTGGATGTGCTCTCGTTTCAACCTGATTCCGAGGGTACCCAAGAGGTACTGCAATCTCCGCAGCTACATGCGCGGGCTTACCAGTCAGCACTAAAACTCGATCCGCCAAATAGACAGCCTCGTCCATGTCATGGGTAACCAGCAGGGTGGTGATGCCGAAATCATCTCTTACTTTGAGGACGAGATCTTCGAGATCTAGCCGAGTCTGTGCATCTACTGAAGCGAATGGTTCATCCATCACGAGAATGCGGGGCCTGCTAGCAAGCGCGCGAGCTATCGCCACACGCTGTTGCATTCCACCTGATAACTGCCACGGATATCTCGAATCGTTACCTTCAAGTCCTACTTCGAGAATTGCCGATTGGACTCTTTCTCGTCGCTCCTCTTTTGCAATTTTCTTTAATTTGAGCGGGAGTTCAATATTCTTCTCCACAGTGAGCCACGGCATAAGAGATCTGGTGTACTCCTGCAGCACAATTGCGAGATCCTCGGGGGGTGAAGTGACTGGTTTCCCGTCGAGCAGGATTTCACCAGTCGTGACTGGGGTAAGCCCGGTGAGAAGACGAAGCAGAGTAGTTTTGCCCACACCACTCGGTCCCACAATCGAAAGGAACTCACCTGGCTCAACAATGCAGTTGATTCGATCCAACACATGCTTGTCTTCGCCGTGTCCCGTATAAGTTTTGGTGACATCCTTGAGCTCTAGTCGGGCTCCGGTGCGTTTAGGATGGGTCATGAGGTGAGGCCTTTCTGTCCGCGGTACCAACGTAGGGCTCGCTTCTCAACTAACTCAAATATGACATTGAAGATGTAACCCAAGATTCCGAGCACAATGATGCCCGTCCACATATCAATAATCATGAAGGATTGCTGCGCCTCAACGGTGAAAGCTCCCAATCCCCTGAAAGCCCCCAACATTTCGCTCACGATCATCACGATAAACCCCACCTGAAGACTCACTTGGAGTCCAGAAGAAATCATAGGCGCACCACTTGGTACGCGCACTCGCCACAGACTCTGAAAAGACGAGAACTTAAAACTTCGAGAGACATCTAATAAAACTGCATCAGAAGTGCGCACTGCTTCTACGGTTGCTATCAAGGTGGGGAAGAAAACGGCTACCGCAATAGAGACGCGCCGAGACTCATCGCCTATGCCAAAAAGAATAATAAATATAGGCACTAACGCCACTCCGGGAATCGACCTAAAGAAGTTCACCAGTGGCGAGAAAATCTTTTGTGCAATTTCGCTCATTCCTAAATGTGCGCCTACCACCACGGCGCAAGGAGCGCCGACGAAATATCCAATCGCTAAGTTTTTTAGGCTGGGAATGACATCCTCGACCACGTTAGTAAATAGCCAATTCGCTTTAAACTGAGTAGCGATCTGGCTGAGAGGTGGCCAGAAATAATTCTCAGAGTTTGCCGATACTTTCCACCAGAAGAGCAGCAGAGCCACCACGAGCCAACTTGAAATAAGGAAACGGCGTAAGAGCGCTAACATCACTTACCTCGCCAAAAAATGATTCGCTTATCCATTGCTGAAACCAACATATTTACCAGAATTCCAACGACGCCTAAGACAACGACATAGGCATAGACATTGGGAGAGTTACCGCCTGTTTCCGCAACAGATAATGAGTGACCCAACCCGGGGCCGCTGCCCACCAGGCCAGTAACGATTGAAACAATAACCGCTGCATACGTCGCAATCTTGGTTCCTGTGGCGATGAAGGGGATCGCGGACGGAAGTACCGCGTACCTCAATCGTGCGTATCGCGAGGCATTAA
>JBAXIG010000026.1:0-20443 GCA_037138535.1 Actinomycetes bacterium | reverse complement strand
CACCCTGTTGTGGGCCACCCTGTTGTGGGCCACCCTGTTGTGGGCCACCCTGTTGGCCACCCTGTTGGCCACCCTTTTGTGGGCCACCCTTTTGTGGGCCACCCTTTTGTGGGCCACCCTGTGGGCCGCCGATTTGTGGCTTGGTGGGAGCACCCATTGATGGGGTAGGGGTAGGAAGAGCATTCTCAGCCGAAGCTGGGAGCGCCCCGAGCGCCAAAGTAGAGAGGACGATTCCGGTAACAACGAGAGCGGATTTCTTATTCATGGTGACTCCTTTGATGGACATACGATCAAGATAGTCGGAGCGCCACCCGAGTCGCGCCAATCTTTGGATCCTCACAGAGAACTCCACGGGAACCCCTGTTCGCACGCTCAGCAGGTAGACCGGAATCCATCTGAGATCAGCCCTACTTAACAGAGCGGAACGGCATCCTCGACCCGGCGACCGCTCTCACCAAAGGCTTTTTTAATCAAAGTAACAAGCAGAGGTGGTCGCTCGCTATCAGCTACACCCAAGCGACACACACTGCGCTGCACAATCGAGGTATTTGGCAGCCGGACCACAATGCGAGGCTGCTCTAACAACACACTCGTCCAGTTGTTGTCAGCCGTTAACACGTAGCCAACCAACGTAGATGGCTGATCTTTGATCGTGGCATCTGCAGTTGCATCGGTTGTTGCCAAAGAGGTGGATACAGCTAAACGTTCGGGTGCAAGCCATAGTTGATTATCAAAGAGCAACTGCACACCCGCGACGAATGTAAGTGAAATAAGAAGCGCTTTAACTGGGCTCGTCCAATTCTTCGGCCAGCCCACCCAAGCGAGCAATGCAGCGTACCCAATTGTTAAGAATGAACTCACGTAAGCAACGACGGCCACAACGTTGTTGGAAGCGATGGGGCTTGGTACCGCAGCAACGACCAAGAACCACGCGGCCACCGAAAACCAGACTCGTGGGCTGCGTGCGATACGTCCCGTAAGTGGGGAACCAAGAAGGTACACGGTGGCAGCGGTAGCGGCAGTGAGTAAGAGGAATGGAAGTGCTTGCACAATCGCACCGGTCACGGTCTTACTAATTCCCTGGGCATCAAGAAAACTTAAAGCCGTGGGGGCGCTACGTCCGCTGACCGCAATCAACCGAGTCAAGATGTAAAGCACTCCGGCGCCGCTGGCAACTTGAGCGCCGGAGCCTTTGGCTAATTCAGCAATAGCGCCCCATTGATTCCCGCGGGCTTCATCACGTGCAATATCGGCTTCGGTGAAGCCTTCATCATCGATCGAAAGATCAATGGCCGGATCTTGAGCGTTATTTTCGGTCATGAGACGGCGCTCCAAATCACTGGGGTACTCACGGGAATCGAAATCGCGTTCAGAGTCATTTCTGCAGAATCAAGAGCCTCGTCAAATGGCATTCCAGCCACGATCGGCTTGCGGACAAAGAGAGTTCCAGCCGGAACCTGCATCTGCCATGTGATGCGCAATTGAGGAAGTGATTTACCGGTGGTCCACGGAACGGCGATGCAGATGTCACCGTTATCGGTGGTCTTACCGCGCACTTCACCACCAGGATAAGAAACAATAATTGATTGATTCTTTGCTGCTTGACTAGTGGCTCGCTCGGGATTGCCTGTGACGACTTCGTCCTTGTCATAGCCCACACGAGTTGCAATGACATAGACGTGTAATGACTGACCATCCACCGTTGCAGTCGCTGCCAGCGCGCCTTGACCCACATCGTCAAATGGATATTTACCAGTTGAAGAGCGATCCACCATGGCCGTGGAAAGATCAGCTACTTCCTGGTCAAAAGTGAGTCCTTGATCTTCAAGACCCATCATTGTGCGCGATGCTAACCAGGTTGCTATGGTGCCATCGCGCGAAGTGAGCGCAAGAATCTGTTCAGTTAAGGCTTGGTCATAGCGAACTGCATAAGCAAGATTTCTCACTTGTCTTAATTGATTTACCCACGCATCATCACCGGTGGCACGACCCACGTCGGTGAGTGGAACAGCTCGCATCGTCTCAGTAACCTTTGCCGAAGTGAGCAAACCGAGAGGCACCGTGTCGAGAGATTGACCAGGAAGCGTGTATGTGCGCATCGTCACGATTCCTGAAGGGCCTACGGTGTCGCGGATATTTCCTGGTGGAACTTCAACTGGTTGCTCGGTCAAACTAAATTGACTCGTATACCCCTGGCACGGAATCGCGCTCGCCTTCATCGGGGAATCTAAACGCAAAGCAACCGCCGCAAAGAAGAGCACGGGCAGTAGCAGGACAGCAATGATGCCGCGGCGATGTTCAGCTACCCGGGAAGGACGGCGAGCTACACCTTCTTTATTTCGCCAAAAGACCCACCACGGACTCGTGGCCGAACTTTCGGCCCTGCCTTCAGTTGAATCGTGCGACATCTACGTCCCCCTAGGGGATCCAGCGTAGAGGCTCGGCGTACTTGGGAGAACGACCATCGCCCGAAGAACGCCCGCGAATCCGGCGCCAGAGCCAGGGAAGTAAGAAGGCTTGAATCCAGCGGAGGTCCTCCCAGAGATCGGCCACCTTAGAGCGTGGGCCGGCCGGCAGCAGGGGCGCGCGCCACCAGAGATCATCCGAGAGTCCCAACTGCACTTTGATGGCCTGGGCCACTCGATGATGGCCCTCAGGGTTGAGATGGAGTCGATCGGCATTCCAGAAGCGACGATCTTGCAATACATGGGCTTCTGCGGCATCAATCACGATAGCGTTATTGAGACGGGCGGCTTCACGCACGTGGACGTTAAATAACGTAAAGCGCGACGCTAACCGATCAGCGGTACGTCCTGACCCGCCAGCCCGTTCGATCACGGTAAAGAGCATTACCTGTGCGCCTGCGCCACTTAATTGTGCAACAGCACTCATATAACGTTCTGAAATAAGGGCACCGTCATATTTTGGACGCAACAAATCATTTGCTCCAGCATGAAAGGAGACCAACGTCTTGCCAGGAATAATTTGTGTGAGCGCCTCACTCACTTGTAAATCCAGAACTTGGCTCAAGAGTTTTCCGCGGATTGCGTGATTTACGTAAGTGAAATCAGCACTCTGCTGTGCGAGTGCATCGGCTAATCTGTCGGCCCATCCTCTATATCTATGTGTGTCTGAATAGAGCTCATCGCAGAGTCCCTCACTGAAGGAATCTCCTAAAACAATGAAGCGCTCGTACATTTATCCGACTGTCACCATCGTTGCACTTGTTGAAACCTTAATTGAAGGAAGCGCTGTTTGAGCAGGCGAGATTTTCACCTTGCCATCAAGACCAAATACCGAGCCATGCAACGTGCACACTAATTGTTTTTCGATAAGTTCAAGTGGGCCACCTGCATGAGTACAAATGAGCGCCATTGCCTTAAATGAATTGCCATTTCCTGAGACCAGCGCAACGGGAACACCTTTACTTTCACCAACGATCAAAATGGTGCCGGCCTTCTTAAGCGTGGGGTTACTCGCAAGCGGCACTTGAAATTTCCCACCCGCAAGTTTCTTTACTCCTTTAGCCGAGGGGATACTCGCCGCGGCTGCCGAGGACATGTTGATCGTGGAGCCAGAAATTACTGCCAAAAGCGCACCACAAACGAGGGTGCGGCGTGAAATTCCGACTGGATTTTGATTAGTACTCTCGAAAGAAGTCATAACACGTATCTTCCACTACTCTTGGAGTGTTGTCAGCCGGAGGTGAAGAGCGTGGCAGAGATCTCAGCTAATCCTTCGCAGGAGCTCCGAGCGCACGCCCCACTCCTTGATGCATACCTGCGTTTCTTTGAGGACGGCATTACTTCCTTTTCTACCCCTGGTCATAAGCAACAAGCCGCACTTCTCGACCTGGGTTTGGGCAGGGTCGTTGATGCAGATCTGCCCCTCTATGGCGGCCTTGATGAAATGAAACTTACGAATGGCACATTGACGAAGGCCGAAAAGTTGGCCGCAGAATGCTGGAAAGCTGATTGGGCGCGCTTCTCCACTGGTGGATCGACTCACGGTAATCAAGCCCTCCTACTCGCAATAGCCACACCCGGTGCAAAAATTGCAATCACCCGGACTGCACATCGCTCGCTGATCAGCGCACTCGTGCTGTGCGGATTGGAACCAATTTGGCTCGCACCAGAAATCGATGAGGTCACCGGGATTCCGCTCGGAATATCCACCGCTGAACTTTCACGCGCGTTGGAGCACTCCCCCACCGCAGTCTTTCTTACTGAACCTGGTTATTTAGGGACGATCTCTCCGTTGAAGCAACTCATCGATCTCACCCACGAACGGAATATTCCCATCATTATTGATCAAGCATGGGGAGCGCATTTCGGATTCCATCCTGGCATCCCACCGCATGCGATGGAGCTTGGTGCAGATGCCATGGTGACCAGCATCCATAAGAACCTTCCCGGATATTGCGCAGCATCATTAGTGATGGCCAACACCACACGCATTTCAGCCGCGCGTCTGGAGCAGAGTTTTGAAGCAACCCACACCACTTCGCCGGCGGGAGCACCTCTGGCTTCCATTGATGGCGTGCGTGCACTAATGCAACTACGTGGACATGAGTTGCTTCAAGGCTTGCTACAGAACATTGCGCATTTCAAGAATGACCTTAAAGAGCATTTTGGTTTCGATCTCTTTATCAATCCTGATCGTTTTGCGCCCGGTAGTTTCGATGCCACAAAACTCGTCATACAGACCCATCACTTTGGTGGAGATGGGGTGGCTATTGAGCGAGCACTCACTTCACACGGAGTCCGCGTCGAGATGGCCGACCGAGACACCATCATTCCGATTGTCACGGTGGCAGATGATGAACGATCTTTCAAAAATCTCGCCAAAGCCCTCAAGTTGAGCATCACTCCAACTACCCCAAGAGCGGTAGCGACTGCACTCAGCTGGCGTATCAGCCCCACCTTTGGCGTCAGCATCAGAGATGCCTTTTTCTCCTCTTCTGAAATGGTGAGCGCTACCAAGGCGATAGGTCGAATCAGCGCAGATTTAATAGCCCCCTACCCTCCTGGAGTGCCAGTAGTTACCCCGGGAGAAGTCCTTACTGAAGAGATACTCACCGGCCTTGCCTCAGTGGCCGCCGAGGGAGTTCGCATCGCGTATTCCACAGATTCCACGCTTGCTACATATCGAGTACTAGCAAAGTAGCGAGGCACTCCCTAGCCTTACTAAATGAAGGCGATGTTGCGCTTCGGTTCTCTCACCCTGCTTATCATTTCGGTTGCCATAAAAGCGTTTCTTGGAGACTCATTGTCATTCAACGATGCGTGGATATATAACTTAGTCATTCTAATAACTGCTCTCTCTACTTTTGTGATGCGAAGCCAAGCGGCGCTTGCGCTGGGAAGCGCAATACTCTTTTGGGGAGTAGGTTCGGCAATTGCCACATATGCGAATTATTTAGGTGCAGATTCCTTAAAAGCACAACAAATTGCTCGCTGGAGTGATCTTTTTTACTTACTCTTCTATCCAGCGCTCTTTTCGGCGATCACGCTCCGAGGCCAATCACGTTTGCATGTCACCGACATCATTGATTCCCTCATCATCGGGCTGGGACTATCCGCGATTGGTAGTGCGCTAATTGTCCAACCAATAATGAATCAGTTACTTCCCACTACTTCAACATTTGCTTTAGCCACCACGATTTACCCAGTTGCTGATTTGACCATGCTCGCACTCTTTTTTGCTAAGACATACCAAGAAGGACACAGGCGAAACTGGAATGACGGTCTGATGGCTCTTGGAGTACTTTGCTTTGCATTTTCCGATGGCACTTTCCTCTATCAGCAATCCCACTACACCTATAACAATTGGCTTGACTACGGCTGGCTTATCGGGTTGGTGTTGATGAGTGAATCGATGCATCATCCGCACCGCCAATTGCCCACTCGCGAACGGTCAACGATTCCACTTGTACTCGCCATCTTGGCCTCACTCTCATTACTCGTCGCCGCAGCACTCTTTCCACATACATTTCCTCGATTAGCTATCTGGCCAGCGGCGGCCACCCTCTTAGCGGCATTGGGACGTCTCTCCCTTGCGGTTCGAGATGCACGAAGGCTCATCACTGAAGAGGTGCTCGCTAGAACAGATGAACTCACAGGACTAGCAAATAGAAGGAGATTTGTTGCCGCTTTAGAAGAGATGCGAAAAAGAAATACCGTACGCACGGACTCAGTGGGAGTTTTCATTATTGACTTGGATGGTTTCAAAGATGTGAACGACACATTTGGGCACGAGACGGGGGACCAACTCCTCAAATTACTCGCTCACCGATTACTTGATGCGCTACCTAGAGATGCTCTGCTTGCCAGGTTGGGCGGTGACGAATTTGGAGTATTGCTTAGTGGAGACGAGAGAGTTTTCCGACTCATAGGTCCTGAGATCCATCGCGCCAGTGCCACTCAGATGACAATCAATCACGAAACAGTGGCGGTAGGTGCAAGTGTGGGTTTAGCGATCGCTGCGCGAGGTACGTTCACTCCCAGCGACTCACTCCGCCGCGCAGATATTGCCATGTATCACGCTAAGGCCGCTAAATCTGGATTTGTTGAGTGGCATCCCGACCTCGATCGACGCAACCTAGGTAAAGCGGCGAATGATTTTGAAAGTTTGCGAAAGAATCTCACCCTCTACTTCCAACCTATTTATCAACTTTCTCCAAGAACTCTTACTGCCGGCGAAGCACTCATCCGCATGAGAGATGAAACCCAAGCGCTCCTCCTCCCAGCGAATTTTCTTAAAAAATTTAACGGTCACGAATATCAACTAGCTCTCTATGTGCTGAAAGAGGGCTGTCAAAATCTCCGGGCGTGGGAAAATGATGCACTCTGTATTCATTTCAATATTGAAGGTCAGGTGTTAGCGAATCCTCGGTTTATCGAAGATTTACAAGAGATTGTTCGGGAAGCAGGAGTTTCACTTCGACAAATCACCCTTGAGATAACAGAGAAAGAGTTACTGGGTGAGGAGAGTGCGGCCCACATTAACGAGCTTCGTGCTCATGGCATTCGGGTGGCAATCGATGACTTCGGTTCGGGCTACTCGGCACTTTCCTACTTGCAGAAGTTTCGGGTGGACTGGTTAAAGCTCGATCAAAGCCTCATCGCACCCCTTGCCGTGGATCAAGTGGACACACGAGCTTTAGAAGTGGTGCGGGCTACCGTCGAACTAGCTGCGCGCCTACAAATACACGTGGTGGCTGAAGGGGTAGAGAGCGAACGCGCACTCACTGCATTGAATGACCTTGGTGTGACGCATGCTCAGGGTTTCTATCTCGGCCCACCGGTAGACGCGGAGCAATTTGGGCACACGGTTGCTCTGCCCTACTCTTAATTGGTTCGCCAAACCGTGCGAACAACCACGGACCGCTATGGCGGCCCGACTAAGGAGGCGCTAGTTGTCCGGTACTTTCCAAGGCCGTGTCCTTGTTCTAGGAGCGGGTTCAGTCTCGCAATGCACACTCCCACTCCTCCTCGACAATCTTGTCGAAGGTAAACAGATCACGATCGTGGATCAACTCGACAACCGAGCCAGAGTCCAAAACGCCATTGATCGCGGCGCCACATATTTACAAGCGACAGTCACTCAAGAGAATTTAGATTCTTTTCTTTCAGCACATGTTTCGGCCGGAGATATTCTTCTTGATCTTGCTTGGAACATTGATGCCAACGTCATCATCGGGTGGGCCCACGCACACGGCGTCATGTACCTCAACACTTCAGTAGAAGAGTGGGAGCCTTATAGCCAAGGCGCGACCCGCCATCCGTTAGAGCGCACGCTCTACCACCGCCACATGCGACTTCGAGAGATGAAGAACTCGTGGAGTGAAAAGGGAGCCACCGCCATCGTCGAGCACGGGGCAAATCCAGGAATGGTTTCACACCTCACCAAGAAAGCCCTCGTTGAAATTGGCGAGCGCGCCATCAAGGATGGGCTGGCGGGTCCTGGCGTTGCCGAGGCACTTGCGGGACGTGATTTTCCACGTTTGGCACAGAGCCTCGACGTACGCGTTATCCATATTGCTGAACGCGACACTCAAATTTCCGATCGTCCCAAAGAGGTTGATGAATTCGTAAACACCTGGAGCGTTGAAGGCTTCTATGAAGAGGGCATCGCACCAGCGGAAATGGGTTGGGGAACACACGAGAAGTCCTTGCCACAAAACGCTTACGTGCATGAAGGTACCGGCCCACGTAATCAAATTGCCATCGCGCAACCTGGTGCGTCTACCTGGGTTCGTTCATGGGTGCCAGATTGCGAAATCACCGGCCTTGTCATCCGTCATGGCGAAGCATTCACGATGTCGGATTTCCTCACCGTCTGGGATGGCGATACCGCCGTCTATCGACCCACAGTGCATTACGCCTACTGTCCTTCAGATGCGGCCATCATCTCAATGCGCGAACTTGAGATGCGCCAATGGGATCTACAGACAAACCAACGGATCATGAATGAAGAAATCACTTCGGGCGAAGATCGACTTGGAGTGCTTCTCATGGGCCATCCATACAAAGCGTGGTGGACGGGCTCGCTGCTCGATATTCATCGCGCGCGTGAACTCGCTCCTGGCCAATCAGCCACCACGCTGCAAGTAGGCGCTGCGGTTTACGCCGCGATCGATTGGATGATCAAGAATCCAGAAGCTGGATTACTCGTGCCAGATGAATTGCCCTGGGAAGAGATCTACAACGTCGCGGAGAAATACTGGGCACCAATTTGGTCGGGACCCGTTGATTGGGATCCGCTCAAGACCCGTAACGATCTCTTCTTGCCTTGGATCGAACGCGAGTACGACACCACTGATCCGTGGCAGTTCACTAACTTCTTGGCTTAAGTTCAGCCAGTCGGGCCAGAGCCTCATGGCGCTCGGTAGCGTGATCAACGATCCGCTCCGGGTAGCCATGGCTGAGCCCGTCGAGATAGAGCCAGGGTTCGTGAACTTCGCTCGCAGCTAAATGAGCGAGCTCTGGTACGTACTTCTTGATGTAACTCCCCTCGGGATCAAAACGTCTTCCTTGTTCAATCGGATTAAAGACGCGGTAATAGGGCGATGCATCAGTTCCGGTCCCTGCAGTCCATTGCCATCCGTGTGCATTCGATGCAACATCGGCATCGAAGAGTTTCTCCATAAAGTACCGGGCGCCATGCTGCCATTCGATGTGCAAATCCTTAATCAAAAAAGATGCCACTACCATTCGAAGGCGATTATGCATCCAACCTTCTGCGTTAAGTTGGCGCATCCCAGCATCCACAAATGGATAACCAGTTTTTCCATGGCACCACGCTTCGAACGCTTTTCCAGCCTCGTTATAACGCATTCTCGAAAACTCAGGTTTGTAATAATCTAAATTAGTATGTGGCTCATGGAAGAGAACGTCAGCATAAAACTCTCGCCAAGCAATTTCCTTGCGGAAGACATCGTGGGCTTCGGTTTGATTCAACTCTGCCAAAATGGTGCGAGGATGGATTTCTCCCCAACGCAAATGTCTTGCTAAACCACTTGTGGTATTAAGATCTGCTCGATTCCTTTCTTCGTCATAACGCGCTAAATCAGTTTTATAAAAATCTCGCCAGCGATCAAGAGCGACCAACTCTCCCGAGGCAGGTATCTCACAAGTAATCTTCGGGAATTTGCGTGCATCCGGTGGCGGCGAAATCCATTTCGGTAAAGCTGGCAACTCTGAAGGTGCGCGCCATCCCACCGCACACCACACTTTATAAAAGGGTGTATAAACACGATACGGGGTGCCATCTGACTTCCGTACGCGACCAGGTGTTACGGCATACGGAGAGCCCACATGATTGATAGTTAATTGAGCTTTTGCCAATTTCTTATCCCGCAGAATTGCCCTCGGGGTAAATTCTTCAGTTGCAAAAATTTCACCATATTGTGCTGAAAGTTTCTTAAGAATCTCGACCGGATTTCCCTCAAATACGTGAAGATTTCCTCCGAGAGATTCATCAAGAGCCTGCAAGGAGGCGGCCAGGTAAGAGGAACGTCGCTCGCTAGTGGCAAGTGAGTGATCGCGTATATAGATCGGCGCCACCTCGCCTGTGCGCACGGCCGCAGCCAGTGCTGGATGGTCCCCGAGGCGCAAATCCCGCCGAAACCACATCATTGCCACGGCGTAAGGGTAAGCCTGCGAGCCCCAAGCGTCGACTTTTGTTCTAACCTTCATCTTATGACCGACCTCATCGATACGACGGAGATGTACCTGCGCACCGTCTTTGAACTTGAGGAAGAGGGCATTCCGGCGCTGCGGGCTCGCATTGCTGAGCGACTCGACCACTCAGGCCCCACCGTTTCACAGACCATCGCCCGCATGGAGCGTGATGGCCTGATTCAAGTGGGCGATGAGCGACTTCTGGTACTCACCTCTCTTGGGCGTCTTGCGGCCGAACGAGTCATGCGCAAACACCGACTCGCCGAATGCCTTCTGATCGATGTCATCAAGTTGCCGCTGGAACTCGTACACGAAGAGGCCTGTCGTTGGGAACACGTCATCTCCAACGAAGTGGAACGTCGCATCTACCAGATGCTCAATGAACCTCAACTCTCTCCTTTTGGCAATCCCATTCCTGGTCTCGACGATCTAGGGGTTCACTCAGAACATCGAGAGAGAGCACTCCCAGAGAGCATTTCTAGCTTGGCTAAAAGTGGGGTGCGTCGCGTGAAGTTGGAACGTTTCGGAGAACCTTTGCAGAGCGCTCAAGAAACGATGAATGATCTACTCAAGAACGGAATCGTGCCGGAAAGCATCGTACGCATTCGTGAAGAGGGCAAAATTATCACCATCATTTCTACCGAAGGTGAAGTACTACTCACACACGAAGAGGCAACACATCTCTTTGGTGTTGCAATCAACTAAAGAACAATGTTCTTTGCTTATTTGCCCCAACCCTCGACGGTCTCTGCCTTGCGCGGACCTTTACCCACGTAAAGTGCGGATGGGCGCACTAAGCGGCCAGTCGCTTTCTGCTCCATGATGTGTGCAGACCAGCCGGCCGAACGTGCACAGGTAAACATTGACGTAAAGAGATGCCCTGGAACTTGTGCAAAATCGAGCACGATGGCGGCCCAGAACTCCACGTTGGTTTCCAGGACACGATCTGGATGACGCTCTCGAAGTTCCGTAAGTGCTGCTTCCTCAAGCCGGCAGGCAACTTCGTAACGAGGTGCGTTTAATTCCTTGGCGGTACGGCGAAGAGTGCGAGCGCGTGGATCTTCGGCTCGATACACGCGGTGACCGAAGCCCATCAAGCGCTCATGCTTATCGAGTAAATCCTTGACGTACTGACGGGCATCTCCGAGACGTTCTACATCTTCAATCATGTGAAGGACGCGTGAAGGCGCACCACCGTGAAGCGGACCTGACATTGCGCCAATGGCACCTGAGATTGAGGCAGCCACATCGGCACCGGTCGATGCAATGACTCGAGCGGTGAAAGTTGATGCATTCATGCCGTGTTCAGCAGCAGAGACAAAATAAGCGTCGATTGCTTTGACGTGCGCTGGATCCGGTTCCCCACGCCAACGAATCATCATCTGCTCAACGATGTTCTTGCCCTTTGCAACTTCTGCCTCTGACACGGGTGCTACATCTTGTCCACGCGCCGCTTGGGCAACATAGGAAAGCAGCATGGAACTTGCGCGCGCCACGTTGTCGCGTGCCGCTTCATCAGAAATATCTAGGAGGGGCTTGAAGCCCATCACTGGCGCGAGCATGGCAATCGCAGATTGCGCATCGACGCGAACGTCACCTGTGTGCACCGGAAGGACGAGTGGTTCTGCGGGCGCAAGCCCCGGATTGAACTTATCTTCAACAAGTAAACCCCACACATTTCCAAAACTCACCCGACCTACAAGGTCATCGATGTCTACACCGCGATAGCGCAGTGCGCTGCCTTCTTTATCGGGTTCGGCGATGATTGATTCAAATGCGACAACGCCTTCGAGACCGGGCACAAAATCAGACATGATGTTCCTTGTCATTCACGACAGGCTTGTGACCTGCGGGACAGAATTGCCCATCCCTAGTTTTCACTCTCACCACGCCGTAGCGCTAGCCGTGAGGCGCCCTCATATCGTTAAATAGATCACATGAGCAAAAATGAGGATTCTTCCCACTCCCCTAACGAGACTTCCATCGATATCTCCAAGATGCGCCGTTCGTATGGCGAAACCGGTCTGGGCGAGCTACCCGCACACCCTTTTGCTCTCTTCCACACCTGGTTGGCGAACGCCCACGAGAACCCTTACGTGGTGGAAGCGAACGCGATGGTGCTCTCTACGGTCGATTCCTCAGGGCAGCCGTGGTCGCGCTCTGTTCTGCTCAAAGGGGTGAGTGAAGGCGAGAGCCCCACTCTCCACTTCTATACGAACTACGGCTCCGCCAAGGCCGAACAGCTCGGCCATGAGCCGCGGGCCTCCCTTCTCTTTCCCTGGTACCCGCTCGAGCGGCAAGTCATTGTGACGGGGAGCGTGACAAAAGTGAGTCGAGAAGAGTCTGCTGCCTACTTCCATTCCCGCCCGTGGGCGAGCCAAATCGGGGCGTGGGCCAGTGCGCAGTCGACGGTGCTCGATTCACCTGACACCCTGCAAGAGAAGTGGCGCGAATTCAGTGAACGATATCCCGAAGAAGTTCCCCTTCCGGATCATTGGGGAGGCTTTGCTCTCACTGCCAACACCATTGAGTTCTGGCAAGGGCGCTACTCGCGTTTGCATGACCGAGCCCGTTATTCACGAATCAACAATTCGTCGAATGAGTGGGAAATCACTCGCTTCTATCCTTAACTGACACTCAGCGCTTACCTATCTGTAACACTCGCCCATTAACCTGACTGCATGAGCGAAATAGTGATTCCTATTGAGTTAAAACCAGTTGATGGTCGTTTTGGATGCGGGCCATCAAAGATTCGTCCCGAAGCCCTTGCCGCCCTAGCCGCCAGTGGTCTTTCGATTCTGGGTACATCACACCGACAGAAGCCAGTGAAAGATTTAGTGGGTCGCGTACGTTCAGGCCTTACTTCACTCTTCTCTCTTCCTGACGGATACGAAGTCGTTCTTGGAAATGGTGGCTCCACAGCTTTTTGGGATATCGCGACACTTGGTTTGATCGAGAAGAAATCACAACACATCACTTTCGGCGAATTCTCTTCGAAGTTCGCAACCGCTGCACTTGAAGCACCATTCCTTGATAATCCCACCGTAATTAAAGCTGAACCAGGATCTCTCGCTTATGCATCAGCCGAATCAGGTATCGACGCGTATGCATTGACGCATAACGAAACCAGCACTGGCGTCGCTATGCCCATCAAGCGCCCTAAAGGTGCCGATAAGAATGCACTCGTGCTTGTAGATGCCACCAGCGGTGCCGGCGGGCTTGCAGTCGATGCTGCAGAATTCGACACGTACTACTTCGCTCCGCAGAAATCCTTTGCATCTGATGGCGGTCTATGGATTGCATTAATGAGCCCTGCGGCGATCGAAAGAGTGGCACGTATCAAGGAGAGCGGACGCTGGATTCCGGCTTCGTATGATCTCCAAATTGCCATCGACAACTCACGTCTCGATCAGACGTACAACACTCCTGCACTTGCCACCCTCTTCCTTCTCGGAGAGCAGATCGAGTGGATGAATTCGCAAGGTGGGCTCAAGTGGGCACATGCTCGCACCGCCGAGTCGTCTTCCATTCTCTACAAATGGGCTGAAGAAACTTCTTACACCACGCCTTACGTCGTTGACCCAGCCCATCGCTCACAGGTCGTCGGGACCATCGACTTCGACGAAGCTATCGATGCCACCGCAGTCGCCAAAGTGCTGCGCGCTAATGGAATTGTTGATACAGACCCGTATAGGAAACTTGGGCGCAATCAGCTTCGGGTCGCGATGTTCCCAAGTATTACTCCATCCGATGTTGCGGCGCTCACGAAATGTATCGATTTTGTAGTAACTTCGCTTAAGTGAAGTTGCACCGAGATCGATTAACTTGGGTTGTCTACGGACAACTCAGTGTTTACGGATTCTTCCTAGGTGCCTTTGGTCCATCACAATCGTTGCTACGCGACATTCAACAAACGTCACGTACTGTCGCCGGGTTACACGGAACTGCCATGGCTACGGGCACCATCATCGTTGGATTCGTGATACCCCGCTTGCTTCATCGCTTCGGTCGCGAAAGAGCACTCTGGGGCGGCATTCTCGCACTATGCATTGCGGCCATAGAACTCATGTTCATCGAAAGCATCTATGCGACTCTCTCTGCTGCGCTTCTCGCCGGATTTGGTGGCGGCTTACTCGCGATGACTTCTACCCGTCTCTTGCTAGAGCATCATGGAAAGAACGGGAATCGAGTCTTTATCGAATCAGCGGCCGTAGCCGCTCTCACTTCTGCAATAGGCACCATCATTGTTGGCACGCTCGCTGGCACAAGTATTGACTGGCGTCTCGGTTTCGTGATCATCATCCTCATGTCAATCATTCTCCGCTTTATGAACCGAACGAATGAGGGCGAAGTACACGTTCCCGACCCTTCAGGGCCAACAAAGGGAAAATTGCCACTCAAGTTTTGGCTGGCACTACTTGCTACCGTTTCAAGTATCGCATGTGAAATGGGAACTAGCTTCTGGGCCTCGTCACTTATTCAAACTAATACGGGCGCGAGTGCGGCGAATTCAACTTTCATTGTCACAATTTTCTTTGCAGGAATGTTCATAGGACGCTGGGTTGGAAGTGTTTCACTTCAGAAACTCTCCCTGGATAACACTGCATTTCTCACGTTAGGAATTTCGGTTGTTGGCTATTTAATTCTCTGGAGCGCGCACACCACCCCACTTGCCTACCTTGGGCTTGGAATTATTGGGCTTGGCCTCTCGGTGCAATACCCAGTGGGGGTGGCTCGCGCCGTACTCTTTGCGCCGAATCTTGGAGATGTCGCAGTTGGTCGAATCTCGATCGGTACGGGTGTGGCAGTCGCCACCGGTCCACTCTTGCTCGGTTTCCTCGGAGATCACTTCGGAGTATCGCGGGGATTCCTCATGCTGCCCGCGATTATCGCTGTAGCGATCGTACTTGTGCTGCTCTCGCCCACAAGGAAATTGGTATGAGTTCTCGCACTCGTCGCCTCGCCACACTTGTAGTGCTCATTGGCTTAGTAATTCTTATCGCAATCAAATCTTTCAACTAGTCCCAAAGCCGCAAACTATTTCAAGTCTGAGTCTTCACTTCGCCTGCCAATAAGCAAAACAATAAGAGCAACAAGACAGGTTACCGCGCCACCAAAGGCGATCGTAAAGCGCGTCCCTACCGCTTCTGCGAGCCACCCCACAAGTGGCGAGCCAAAGGGTGCGCCACCAATCAGCACCATCATGTAAATACCCATCACGCGACCGCGAATCTCTGGGTCAGCGCCCATTTGCACCGTCGTATTTGCTGCGATCATGGTTGTAATTGCTAAACCGCCACAGATCGGTAATGCGAGTGCGAAGGTTTCGTAAGTAGGCATGACGGAGGCACCAATGCTTGCTAGCCCGAAGAGAAAGGCGCCGTACATGACCCGCTGGCCACCTGGTTTCCTTTCTTGCCTAGTTGCAAGAATGGAACCACTCAGCGAGCCGACAGCAATACATGTGCCCAGGAAGCCAAACGAGCCAGCACCTCGGTGAAAGACTTCCTTGGCCATCAACGCTGTTGTTATTTGAAAGTTCAAACCAAATGTTGCCATTGCGCTGATGACAATTACTATTTCGAGTAGATCGCGACGTTTGCGAAGATAGGTAAATCCGTCACGGATACGCACGCTCAGCTCTAAATCGCGCTTCTTTCTCTGCAACTGCGTGGGATCCATCATTAAGAGTGAAGAAATCACCACCAAGAAAGAAATGCCATTCAAAATGAAAGATGGTCCGGTACCGAACGCATTAATCATCAGACCAGAGAGTGCAGGACCAATAAGTCTTCCGCCATTGAAGTTCGCTGAATTAAGACTTACGGCATTTTGTAAATCATCTGGTCCGACTAATTCAATAGAAAATGCTTGCCGGACGGGTGCATCTATTGCGGAGGCAAAGCCCAACCCAAATGCCAGCAGATAGACCTGCCAGATCTGCACATTTCCCATAAGTACCAGGGTGCCCAGCGTGAGCGCAGCCACCCCACCACCAGCGTTGGTGAGAGCGAGAATTTTTCTCTTATCGAACCTATCGGCAATAGATCCACCGAGAAGGCTGAATAAGAGTGTGGGTAAGAATTGCAATCCGGTAACTATGCCCAGCGCCGTTCCACTGTGGGTGAGTTGGAGTACCAACCAATCTTGTGCAACTCGTTGCACCCAGGTACCGATGTTGGAGACCACGCTCGCGGCGAAGAAGAGTCGGTAATTTCGATGTTGGAAAGATCGCATCGCCCCGCTCATTTGATCCACTCTAGACCGTTCACTAGGTCAAGGAGGTAAGATCAGCGCATGATGCGAGAGATGCCCCCATTGGTCATAAGGCAGAGTCCCATTGTACTTGTCGGCACGTTGCTCTGGGTTGCTGGCGCAATCATCACCGCCTTCATGGGTGAAAGCACGGCGTTTAAGGCGTGTGTCGTGGGTGCATTATTTGGATGTTACGGAACGTATCGCACCCGACAAAATGACCTGCGACAGGATGCTAGTAAGGGTTAGAGTTTTTCAATCTGATCAGCGATGCCACGAAGAACCTTCGCAGTACGCCCTGATTCCACAGATGTGGGGAAGCGTCCGTGGCGCAGACCGTTACCCAGACGATCAAGAATTTTGATGACATCTTCAATGATGGCAGCCAGGTCGTCGCCATCCATGCGGGAATTCTCTGCAAGTGAAGGTGGGGCTTCCAAGATAGTGACCGAGAGTGCTTGTGGGCCACGTCGACCGTCAGCAACGCTAAATTCTAATTTCGTTCCAGGCTTCACGGTGCTTACTCCGGCCGGCAATGCAGAAGCCGCGAGATAAACATCTTCGCCCTCTTCTGATGCGATGAAGCCGAAGCCCTTTTCGAGGCTAAACCACTTCACTTTGCCTGATGGCATGAGAAAACTCCTTGCTGACTAAGACTGGTTTCCTACCAGAGTGGGAAAGGATACCCGTTAATCGAGAACTAGGGCTTGGCTATGCGCGCCACAGCCGTGATCTACGCTCACCACGCGGGCATCATCGGGGGCGTACTCGTTGCCGCAGACCCCAAAAGCCGACCTGAGTGAACCGGCAATGGGTAAGAAGAAGGCGCAGGAAGCACAGCGTGCAGGGGCCGCTTCTGAGATTGCAGCGCGCGGACCTCTATCGCTTTCATACCAGCGACGGGCAACCGCATCGCGACCTTCGGCCGAAAGCACTCGAGCCCGCCCTAAACCAAACTCCCAGAGCGCCACTAGATCGAGTTCATCATCAGCAGGTAAGCCGGCATATCCCGGAACTAAACGTGGGTCATCGGCGCGGGTAGGCAGCAGATCGCCCACACCAAGATCACCAGGGAGCACGCGCTTCTCCCACGGAATCCACTCTGGTGCCAACAATGCATCAGGTCCAGGGATAAGCACGACATCGCAAATGGTGGCTTCGCCATCTTCAAGTTGGGCAACAGTGACTGCCCAACGCCATTGCCCATAACCAGGTAATGAGGATTCAAAGAGATGTGTGTGGAGACGGTCGTCGTCATCTTCTACCGAGAGATGCGCGCCCACAAATTCAGCGCCATCTGCTTCAAGAATTGCGGCAGCGCGAGCTAACTCGATAACTGCAGGTGAGTTACTCATATGTGGAGTTTATCGTGACTTCGTGGGCGTCTGTCGCCACTCTTCGTGCCAGGCGGTGAGCCAGGCGGGAAACTCCAATAATGAGGTGAGGATGACGTCAGGTCCTTCAAGAGCCAGCTCCTCGCGCGAGATGGGGCCTGTCGTCACCGCAACGCTTACCGCGCCTGCTGTTTTGGCGCCGCGCACATCTCCTGGGTGGTCGCCGACGTAAATATCAGCACTTTCTGCCTGCAACGCACTTGCCTTTTTCTCTGCGTAGAGGTCACCCACGATGACATCTAATTCAAGTTCTAAATACTTCACAATCTTGACCACGGCAGATTCAAGTTTTGCACTCACCACCATGGTGCGACCGCCAAGAGCGCGAATGGTCTCAAGTGCTTCTTTCGCGCCCGGCAGCACCGTGGTTTGAGGAATTCCAATTTCGCCATAAATAGCGCGGTACTCCTGCACTAATGGATCTACTAATTCTGCAGGTACCCATTGGCCAAACGAATCCCAAAGTGGAATACCGACCGTCTTTGCCATCTCTTCAAGCGCAATGGTGTAACCGTGCCTCTTCAACACGACATCCATCGTGGAAGTAATGCCATCAGAAGAATCTACGAGAGTCATGTCGAGATCGAAACCGACCATGAAACTCTTTGATGCGTTTGAAGAAGTCCCCGAGAAATTCACTGAATCATCCTTTCATAGCAAAGGAGCCCAGAGAAATCTCTGGGCTCCTTTGAGAAGAATTGGATTAGAAATCCATGTCTCCGCCACCGGGCATCGCAGGAGCGGCACCCTTTGGCTCTGGCTTATCAGCGATAACAACCTCAGTCGTGAGGAAGAGTGCTGCGATTGATGCGGCGTTCTGAAGAGCAGAGCGGGTGACCTTGACTGGATCGATGATGCCACTCTTGATCATGTCTACGTACTCTCCGGTTGCTGCGTTAAGACCGAAGCCGGCTTCGAGATTGCGAACCTTCTCGACTACAACTCCGCCTTCAAGCCCAGCGTTTATCGCAATCTGCTTGAGCGGCGCTTCAACAGCGAGCTCAACGATCTTGGCACCGGTTGCTTCGTCGCCCTCAAGTTTGAGCTTGGCGAATGCAGCCTTTGAAGCTTGGAGAAGAGCTACGCCACCACCGGCGACGATACCTTCTTCAACAGCAGCTTTTGCGTTACGAACAGCATCTTCAATGCGGTGCTTACGCTCCTTGAGTTCTACCTCAGTTGCCGCACCTGCCTTGATGACAGCGACGCCACCAGCAAGCTTTGCGAGGCGCTCTTGGAGCTTCTCACGATCGTAATCTGAATCACTCTTCTCGATTTCGGCGCGGATTTGATTAACGCGACCATTGATTTGGTCTGCATCTCCGGCGCCTTCAACGATGGTGGTTTCGTCCTTGGTGATAACGACCTTACGGGCGCGACCGAGGAGATCAACCGTGGTTGATTCAAGTTTGAGACCGACCTCTTCAGAGATGACCTGTCCACCGGTGAGAATGGCAATATCTTGGAGCATCGCCTTGCGACGATCACCAAAACCTGGTGCCTTCACTGCAACTGAACGGAAAGTTCCGCGGATCTTATTGACTACGAGTGTTGCAAGGGCTTCGCCTTCAACATCTTCAGCAATGATCGCCAGTGGCTTTCCTGATTGCATGATCTTCTCGAGAAGTGGAAGGAGATCCTTCACAGATGTGATCTTTGAGTTTGCGATAAGCACGTAAGCATCTTCGAGAACTGCTTCCATGCGCTCTGGATCGGTTACGAAATAAGGGCTGATGTATCCCTTGTCGAAACGCATACCTTCAGTGAGCTCGAGTTCGAGACCGAAAGTGTTGCTCTCTTCGACAGTGATGACGCCTTCTTTGCCCACCTTGTCCATTGCTTCGGCAATCATTTCGCCGATAGCTGAGTCTGCGGCGGAGATCGAAGCGGTTGATGCAATCTGCTCTTTCGTTTCAACAGCCTTAGCCATTGAATGAAGTTCAGCTGCTACTGCCTCTACTGCCTTCTCAATTCCGCGCTTGAGTGCCATTGGATTGGCACCTGCAGCGACGTTACGAAGACCTTCGCGCACAAGTGCTTGAGCGAGAACGGTTGCGGTCGTAGTTCCATCGCCAGCGACATCATCTGTCTTTTTGGCAACTTCCTTAACGAGCTCGGCACCGATCTTCTCGTATGGATCTTCGAGTTCGATTTCCTTAGCGATCGAAACACCGTCGTTGGTGATAGTGGGGGCTCCCCACTTCTTCTCCAACACAACGTTGCGTCCGCGAGGTCCGAGAGTGACCTTCACTGCGTCTGCGAGCTGATTCATTCCACGCTCGAGACCACGACGCGCCTCTTCATTAAAGGCGATGATCTTGGCCATTCATCTTCCTTCATACGGGGTCGTTTGCACGACCATGACTGGGTGGCGCCCGCGACGGACGACCTCGTGGGAGGTCTCGCTCCACAGTCTGGGTGGGTTATCACTCTCACCCCGAGAGTGCTACCCATAGATTGGCACTCTCGTACGAGGAGTGCAAATTGTGAACCGATATGAACGGCTGAGCCCTCAGCTGGCCGCCTTCACAGACTCAGCTTGTGGACCTTTGGCGCCTTGGGTCACATCGAACTCCACGCGCTGACCTTCTTGGAGGGACTTGTAGCCAT
>JBAXIG010000025.1:0-20790 GCA_037138535.1 Actinomycetes bacterium | reverse complement strand
CAAAAACTTCTTCTCGAGAAACAGCACTCTGAGGCGGCGCAACCCTGGTGAATGAAACTAACCCAGAATCGACTCGAGGCGCTGGCCAGAAGACTGATGGTCCCACCGATCCCACTTTTTCAGAGCGTGACCACCACGCTAATTTGAGCGAGGGAATTCCATACTCTTTTCCACCTGGTGAAGCGACCAGCCGGTCGGCCACTTCGGCCTGCACCATCACTACCCCGCTACGAATAGTGGGAAATATTTCTAACATGGTGAGCAGGACTGGCACGGAAACGTTGTAGGGCAAATTCGCGACCAACAAAGTTGGCTCGCTGACCTGTGCATTCGTCACCTTTAATGCATCCGCCGTAATAACTCGCAGATTCTTAAAGACTGGAGCCGCAAATCTCTCAATTGTCTTCGGTAATTCACCAGCAAGCACTTGATCGATTTCAACCGCCGTTACGTGTGCACCTTGCGACAACAGCGCCAACGTCAGTGAGCCGAGTCCAGGGCCCACTTCCAATACATGGTCACTTTCTTGCACTCCAGCAAGGCGAACTATTCGTCGACAGGTGTTTGCATCAATCACAAAGTTCTGTCCCAAAGTCTTCGTCGGGCGAATGTCGAGCATCGCGGCAATAGCGCGCACATCGCTAGCGCCCAAGCCATATTCAACTCTGGATGTCACAGGAGCAGGTTAGCGATAGAAGAAGCGCCCACAGTACGGCCAGGCGCCCGCTCCACGGATCTTATAGAGCCGCTTTGCCCTCATGGTCTGTTCAGCCGCTGAGGCGTCCATGGGATTGCCGGTGCCGCCTGCAGTCTTCCAAGCAGTGAGGCTGAATTGATACATCCCGTAATACCCGTACTTGGAGTCGCTAGAGCGCGGATTTCCGTGAGATTCGCAGTTGGCTACCGCCCGCCAGTTGAGCTCGTCAACTGTCCGTGGGCGGGTACCCACCACAACCACCTTGGTGACCGGGGCAGTGAGTATGGTGCTTCGTTTGATCTCCACCGAGGACACTTTCCCATCGGCATAGGTAGTCACCGCATCCACCTCTTTCAAGCCCGGTGCACCCTTTGCCTTGATGATGGTTTTACCCACCAGCATTTTTGCATTCTTAATCTTTTCGACCGGAATCGCAATCTTGGACTTCTTGATCGTATGCGTCACCTTGATACGAGTGACCCGTACTTGAAGATTCTGCTTTATCGAAGCGGCCAATGGTGTACTCACAAGATCCAATGGACCGAGGGTGACTAGTGCTTCCTTCATCGCTTCTCCAACAGTGCGCGCGTTAGTAGAAAGTTGACGCGTACTTCCGTCAACTTTGAAGGTCACTTGATGTGCCGTAATGCGAGTGGAAACAACGGCATCGCGAATCGTGGTTCTACTCGTTGACGTATTTGACGCGAGCGCACTCTCTACACTCCCCAAGATGAGGCTTACCAGCAGCGGCGCCATAAGCGCTGCGCGCAGATTTCTCTTCGCGAACATGCTTCCAACCTAGCCAGGTTTTTTACCTCTACGCGAACCACACCACGCTTAGACTTCCTGTGAATCTAGGTGATTTTCAGGGCTAATCGGTCAGAAAGGGCCAAATAGGCGCTCGGCAGTGGCACTTGTCACACGAGCAATTTCCTCTTCGCTCACGCCGCGAATTTCTGCCATCAGCCTCACGGTATGTGGAATGAGGTACGGCGCATTTGGTCTTCCACGGTAAGGCACCGGAGTTAAGAAAGGTGCATCTGTTTCTACTAAGAATTGATCAGCAGGAATAAGTGCAAGTGCTTCACGCAATTGCGGAGCATTCTTAAAAGTTAAAGTTCCGGCAAAGGAAAGTACATATCCGCGCGCCGCACACACTTGCGCCATGACAGCATCTCCCGAGAAGCAGTGGAAGACCACGTGCTCCGGCGCACCTTCTTCCTCGAGCACACGGAGTACATCGTCGTGCGCTTCGCGATCGTGAATCATGAGAGTCTTGCCAAGTTTCTTAGCAAGTGCGATATGCCGGCGGAAGCTGTACTCCTGGACATCGCGCTTCTCTGGAGGAGTGCGAAAGTGATCTAGGCCAGTCTCTCCGATAGCGCGCACCCGCGGATTCTTGGCCATTTCCTCAATCTCCGACAACGCACCTTCGAGATCTGGCAGCCGCGGGGCATCATTGGGATGGAGGGCAATAGCGGCCACCACTTCGCCGGGGAAGGCGTTGGCGCACTCCACCGAGTATCGCGAAGACTCGACATCACAGCCCACTTGGACAATGCGATCGATGCCGACCGCTTTGGCCCGATCAAGCACAGCGCGAACGCCGGCACCCCCGGGGCCACCCCCGGTAAAAATGTCGAGGTGGCAGTGGGCATCCACGGTGGGAATGGCGAGCGGCAGCGGATCTGGCGGCAACTCTACTTCTGAGCTCTCCAACGAATGGCGATCAGCCACGACCGACTACTCCTCGGGCAAGCGAGGGAAGAGCACCTCGCCTTTGACGACATGTGTCCCTGCAGGGAGTCCGCCCCACAACCCCGCGGAGGCGATGCGCTGATCTCCCAATGCGCCGATCGATTGATGTGCCCCTAGAGACTCCCAGAGTTTCTCGGTCGTCTCTGGCATCGTGGCGTGAAGCAAGATTGCCAAGGCACGAAGACTCTCAGCGGTGGCGTAAAGAACTCGATCCAACTCAGCGCGCTGAGTGTCGTCTTTAGCCAACACCCATGGCGCCTGCTCAGTGACATAGCCGTTCACTCGCTTGCAGAAATCCATGACGGCTACTAAGCCACCTTGAAAATCAAGTGCACACATTTTTTCATCCGCGACCCTTACCGCGTCGGCAAGCGCGCCACTGAGAAGTGGCTCGTCCGCTACCGCGGGCACCTTGGCATCGCAGTACTTCTCGATCATGGCAATCGTGCGCGAGGCGAGGTTACCAAAATCGTTCGCTAACTCACTTGTATAGCGCGCTGAAATATCTTCCCAGGAGAAAGATCCGTCTGAGCCAAAGGAAATCGCCCGCATGAAGTAATAGCGATATGCGTCAACACCAAAGTGTGAAGTGATATCGGAGGGGGCAATTCCGGTGAGCTTAGATTTGCTCATCTTCTCTCCACCTACCAAGAGCCAGCCATGTGCGAAAACCTTCTCCGGAAGAGGTAGCCCTGCGGCCATCAACATTGCTGGCCAAATAACTGCATGGAAGCGCAAAATGTCTTTACCTACTAAGTGAACGCTGGCCGGCCAGGTATCAGCAAACTTCTTGCCACCCTCACTTGCTAGATCATCTCCAAGACCAACGGCAGTCGCATAATTCAGTAGCGCATCGAACCAGACATACACCACTTGCCCGGGATCCCAAGAGACGGGAATCCCCCAGTTAAAAGATGAACGAGAAATTGAGAGATCAACGACGTCACCAGAAAGAAATGAAATCACTTCGTTGCGCGCAGATGCGGGCTCACACGTTTCTGGGTGCTGCTGATAACGCTCGAGTAAAGGTGTGGCAAAAGCACTTAGTTTGAAGAACCAATTTGTCTCGGCGACTTCTTCTAAAGCGCGCGAGTGTGTAGGGCAGGTCTTCTCGCCATCTTTTTCCAAGATATCGCCCGGTAATTTGAACTCTTCGCAACCGACGCAATAGAGACCGTCGTATTCGCCTTCGTAGATGTATCCGCTCTCTTTGAGTTTTTCAAGAAAACGTTGAACACGAGTCATGTGGCGTTCAGATGTCGTCCTAATAAAATCGTCGTTGGCAATATTGAGGTGTTTCCAGAGTGGTTTCCAGGCATCTTCCACCAGGCGATCGGTCCACTCTTGCGGCGGCACTCCGTGTGCCTCGGCGGTGCGCATGACTTTCTGACCATGTTCATCCGTACCAGTCAGATACCAGACCGATTCCCCGCGTTGGCGATGCCAGCGGGTAAGCACATCTCCGGCGATCGTCGTATACGCATGCCCCAGGTGCGGTGCATCGTTTACGTAATAGATCGGGGTAGTGAGATAAAAGGTCTTCGACACGAGGAGAAGTCTAGTCTGCCTTGGAAGTGGCAATGAGCAGGTCGTAAATATCGCGCTTGGGTATCCCATACTCCTGGGCCAACTCGGCGGTGGCCTCTCGCTTGCCCATCCCTAGTGAAATCAACCGCTGCGCTTGCGCAAGAATATGTTCGTTGGTTGGCCGCGATGCAGTAGGCGCGGGCGCAATCACTATGGTGATTTCGCCTAAGACTTCGTGAGTACTTGCCCACTCCGATAATTCCACAATGGTTCCGTGAATTGTCTCTTCGTAAGTCTTTGTCATCTCACGGCAAATCGCACCAAGTCGATCTGCCCCCAGCACTTCAGCAGCAACAGACAAAGAAGATGCCAAACGCCTTGGGCTTTCGAAGAGTACGACCGTGCGCTCTTCGTGAGCGATTCCTTTGAAATAATCCCGGCGAGCACCGTCAGTTCGCGGGATAAAACCATCAAAAATAAAACGTTCCATGGGTAATCCCGATTGCGCAAGAGCTGTCGTTACGGCACTTGGACCTGGAAGGACTATTGGAGTAATCCCGCGGGCTATAGCACCACTGATAAGGGAGTATCCGGGATCACTCACTCCCGGCATTCCAGCATCAGTGATCATCAGGACATGAGATCCACTTATAACTGCATCTAACATTTCGCGCACGCGAGATTCCTCATTTGCCGCGAAAAATGAAATGACCTTTGCCTTCGGAGAAATACCGAGGGCCTTCATCAGGAACTTGGCTTTTCGAGTGTCTTCCGCCGCGATCAGATCAGCGTTCTCGAACACTGAGAGCAATCGAAGGGATGCATCCTGCGCATTTCCGATCGGAGTTGCCGCGACCCAGAGGACACCATTCATACGAGTACTTTCTCACGCCAGATAGGGTTTCCCCATGTTGGCCCAATACGCCCTGCTTGAGCGCCTTCATCGCCGCTCGCTTCAACGGGGTCTCCAGGCCGGAATTCTGCTCTTAGGTGCCTACGTGCGCCTCGCTCATCTCGGCCGTCCAAATAACTTCATCTTTGATGAGCTCTACTACGTGAAAGGGGCCCAGCAATTTCTGAAATATGGGGTTGAGGCCGATGCGGGTAAAGGCATTTTTGTAGTTCACCCACCACTCGGAAAATGGGTCATTGCGCTGGGAATTCATATCTTTGGCGATACACCATTTGGTTGGCGCATTGCCGTTGCCTTCTTAGGCATTCTTTCGATATTCCTTGTAGGGCGAACTGCCTACTGGCTCTTTCGAAGTGAGAGCGCGGCCACCCTCGCAACATTGCTCTATGCCGTCGACGCCCTAGCATTCGTACATAGTCGCACCTCATTACTAGATTCAGTTCTAGTCTTCTGGTTCATCCTCGCTTTCTACCTCATGATTCGACCTACAAAACATGTCGATCTGAATTACGCACTTGTATTCGCGGTACTTGGGCTTGCTACCGCAACAAAATGGAGCGGTGGTTACTTCGTAGCTGCCTTTGTTGGCTGGATGTTGCTACGTTCTTTCCGCGAAGGCGCCACCCTTAAGTTAATTGCCACCAGGATTACTCTCCCCTTGATTTCTATTGCGGTATACATCCTTACTTGGTGGGGATGGTTTGCTTCAAAGATTGGTTACGATCGATTTTGGAGTAACTCAACATCGCTCCTAGGCACTATGAGAAGTTTTATTCACTATCACGTCGAAATAATTCACTTCCACGTGGGTCTTCACTCTCCGCATCCATATATGGCAGAAGCCTGGACGTGGTTGTTTCTTAAACGACCTACGGCTTTCTACTACTCTTCACCAAAATCACCAGTGGGCACGTGTCAAACTGGCACATGTTCCGATGCCATCTTGGCTATTGGAACGCCCGTCCTCTGGTGGGGCGCAATTGCTGCAATTGTTTATGCCCTCTATAGATTTCTCATCAAGCAAGATGAGCGAGTAGCACCTCTACTACTAGCACTTGCAGCTGGAATGATTCCTTGGCTTTTCGTAGGCCAGCGCACTATTTTCTTCTTCTACGCGGTCGCACTTTCGCCTTGGTTGGTTTTGCTGGTGGTCTATGCCATCATGCGAAGCCAGAAATATGCGCTTGGACAAATTCTTTCTGCGCTTTTCGTCATCGCCGTCGTAGTGAATTTCATCTACTTCTTGCCCATTTTGGATGCGCAACCACTTCCATACGATCAGTGGCACGCCCGTATGTGGTTCAGAAGTTGGATTTAAGAGTTTTCTTTTTACGCTTTTTAAACCAGTTGACAATGCAATTAAGTGAGTTTAAACGTTGATTCGACCTAAATCCTGAACAAAACATAGGCAACAGAGGCGTTCGCCAATAGGCAAACTCCTTATAATTTGTGTTCTCTTAATTTAAGGTCATTGAGGACTTCGGGAGGAATAAGCTCTAACGCACTCTTTGAAAATACATATCCGGTGCCGCGTAAGGCTCCAGTCTCATACTCCTGGCTCTCGCTGGGCATCCATAGAGAAATATCAGCATGTACCGGAATCGTTTCCGGACCAACAGTTGTACCAGCATAAGTATCAAAACCATAACCTGGAAAATCAGGAATCTGAAAATCATCGATAACTGCAACGAATGGTCCTCCCCATTGGATGAGAGCAATAAGTTCCTGTGTGGTGGGTAGATAATCATGCCAATGTGCGTCCAAATAAGCTATCACCGGTTGGTCTTTTGAGATTCCTTCAAGTATTTGTGCAATGTGATCTACTGATGATCCTAAAATTATCTCAAGGCGACCTTGATCTATTAATTTTTTACAGCGATTGCGGGCAATCAAGGCGTACTTTTCAACAATTTCTATTGAGAAAGTTTTCACCACGCCCAAGCCAGAAAATAGGTGAGTGGAAGTGCCCACAAAAGTGCCAGTCTCAATTGCAAACTTTGGGCGCAAGTGCGCACCTATGACATAAAAATTAGACAACCGCCGGCTTTGGCCATTAAAAGGGCTTGACCACCAGGGCCAGCCTTCACTCTCAAAAACTGAAAAGTCCATACCTGAGTTTAGAAGAATTTTATTATAATTACTATTCCTCATGCTCTGTTCTTAAAATATCACTTGTGATAACGCTGACTAAAAATTGCCTAAGTTCACCAAAAGAGTTTCATAGAAACCTTGAGTTCTTGATTTACAGATTGATCTAGAGACAAATTCCGGGAATTATGAAAGTTGCTGGAGTAAAGAGTGGAGCTGAGGGGATTCGAACCCCTGACCCCCTCATTGCGAACGAGGTGCGCTACCAACTGCGCTACAGCCCCTTGGTGAGACCTAGGTTAGCAGGGGCGAAGGAGAGCGGGTTACTCTCCTACAACGCGGGCTTCGCGCAGAGCTTCAGTTGCCTCTTCGGCTGCTACCTGGTCAAATACTCGATCACGACCAGGAGAAATAGCAGCTAACCGAGCCTCTTCGGCCGCCTTCTGAGCAGCAGACCAGGCGCCTGGTTTCGTAAGGTCAATGGTACGTATGGGCCGCACTGCTTTAGGCGCGTTGACATACATGGGAACTGGTACTGCTACTGGATTCCATGAATCATTAGCGGGTGAATCCACCCGAATCGCTGGTCGGGAGACGACATGCACGGTGGTTGATTCGGCAGCCGATGTCACCTGCGCTGTGTGGAATGAACGTTGGAAGGCTACTTGCGCGGGTTCAATTTTTACCTTTTCGCGCCGACCTTCTGCACGACGCGCTTGTAGATGAACAACTTCAGCGCGTCGAACCGTCACGAAGAAATATCCCGCACCGAGAAGCGGAAAGAGTGGAAGGGCGAGAGATGTTGCACCCGCAATCCCAGAGATAAGCGTTGCGAGAAATGAACCTAGCAAGATTGCGTACGTACTCTTTCGCCGGCGAATCATCATCGCGCGCGTCTCCGCTCTCTCAACGTCAGTCAGGGGAATTTCCGCGATGGTGCCACGAGAAACTACCCGCATTGCACTGCGATATCTCTCTACAGAACGGGATTCACTCGCTTGATCGTGGCGACGTAGCCAGGCAGGCACGAAATAGGCGATCCATAGCACGACGACGATTGCGTAGATCAGACCGGAACCCATGATCATTCAAGGTAAACCTTAGGGTGTGGAAAAGCGTGGATTGCGCCCGGTGTGTCGGATTTGTGCCTTATATTTCATCGGCCGGATTAAATCTCACAAAAGTGAGATGGTCCCGCCATCCGCCATCGATATGGATATACGAAGTTCGACTTCCCTCGAAATGAAAACCCGCTTTCATCGCCACTCTTTGTGACGCCAAGTTCTCTGGTCGCATACTGATCTCGATGCGGTGCAGTTGGAGGACCGAAAAACAGTGATCAGTCAAAATTTGTACAGCTTTAGTGGTGAGCCCTCGGCCGGTGAATGATTCATCGACCCAATAGCCGATGTGCGCACTGCGCATAGCGCCAAATGTGATCCCGCCGAGAGTCACTTGTCCTATTAATTCGCCTTGAAACTCCAGGGCAAAGGGCAGCATGGCCGTACTTCGTGCACGCCCATTGAGATGTCGCAACAGCGCAGCGTATGAATTAATTTGTGGTTCTTTCGCGTTCTGCGGCAGGGTCGCCTCCCATGGCGCTAACCAAGAATCATTAGCCTCCCGAAGTGCAATCCATTTCTTCTTGTCTCTACGTGTGAGCGGACGAAGTGTTAAGTCGCCATCATTGAGACGATAAGGCCACTTCAGTGGTCTCCACCCTTCATCTGATCGATGGCATGGCGCACAATTGGTGAAAGGACCCGAATGGCATCTCTGGCCGCTCCCTGAGAGCCAGCAACATTGATGATGAGCGTATTCTTCGCGATCCCTGCGATTGCTCTCGATAGTGCAGCTGTGGGAATCCCTTGGTTAATCCCGTCGAATCTGAGCGCTTCGGCAATTCCTGGAAGCGCTCGCTCGATGAAGCGCTCAGTAATTTCTGGCGTGAGATCTCTGGGCGTCAGTCCTGTGCCACCGCTGGTAATAATGAGATCGACTTCTAGATCAATGGCGTGGGCCAGCGCCTCAGCGACTGGTTCACCGTCGTCGACAACTTTAAGTTCCACAGAGAAACCCAAGTCACGCAATCCCTGAGCGAGAATGGGGCCGCTGGTATCTTCGTAAATGCCCTGCGATGCGCGGCGCGATGCCACAAGCACAAGTGCGCTACTCACGATTCCACTCTCCGCTTTTGCCACCACTCTTATGAGTAACGCGTATATCGGTGATATGTGCTCCGCGGTCTTTCCCTTTGATCATGTCAATTAATGCAAGTCCAGCAACTGCCACTGACGTGAGAGCTTCCATTTCTACGCCAGTCCGGTCCGCCGTGCGGACTTCAGATTTAATAGAAACACCGTTCTCTTTAATTTCCAACTCGATATCAACGGCATGAATCGCAATTGGATGGCAGAGCGGAATCAGCTCTGACGTGCGCTTCGCAGCTTGAATGCCTGCAAGACGCGCCACGGCTAAAGCATCGCCTTTCGGAAGCTCTCCTTCGCGAAGTAATTTCACAACCTGAGTTGATATGACCACAAATCCTTCAGCACGTGCAACTCGCACAGTGACTTCCTTAGAGGAGACGTCTACCATGCGAGCTTCGCCCTTATCATTGAGGTGCGAACTGATTTCAGACATCTTAATTCCTTCCCAATAACATCACTTGCACAATTGATCCGGCTGCAATGTGTTCGATGTCTTCATTCACAATGATGAGCGCATTCGCTTGGGATAGTCCACCGAGCATGTGCGACCCTTGACCAGAAACTGGGGTCACAAAGTAACTCTCCTTGTCAAAAGAGGCCTTGCCGCGCAGAAAAGAGCGCTTCCCCAAAGGCGACTTCACGGACTCAATCAAGGTGGCTTCTACAACGGGACGCTCAAGATCAAGCACCCCAAGTAGCGCCTTAATCATTGGTCGCACGAATAGTTCAAATGAGACATAAGCACTCACCGGATTACCCGGCAACGTAATAATGGGCGTGGAATCTGGTCCCACAAGTCCATACCCTTGTGGCATACCTGGCTGCATCGCAACCGACTCAAAAGTGACCGACCCCAGCTTTGCTAAAACATTCTTCACGGTGTCATAGACGCCTTGGCTCACGCCGCCGCTAGTGACGATGAGATCAGCCCGCACAAGTTGGTCTTCAAGTACTTGCATAAACTTCTCTTCATCATCAGGAACTGCTCCTACTCGATAGGCGATTGCTCCCGCTTCACGTGCGGCGGTCGTGAGCAACCAAGAGTTCGCATCGTAAATCTGTCCATGCGCGAGGATAAGCCCTGGTTCCACAAGTTCGTCTCCGGTTGAGATGAGAACTACGCGCGGATGTGGTCGAGTGATGAGTGAGTCAATTCCAATAGCTGCAGCGGCACCAATATGTGTGGCATTTAGTTGAGTACCCGCCGTGAGAATGAGATCCCCCACATTAATATCGCTGCCGATCTTGCGAATATGAGCGCCATACGCGGGCGACTTATCGAAAAGAAATGCACCGTCTTCCTCGCGAGACCACTCCACCGGAATAACTGCATCGCATCCTTCCGGTATCGGCGCACCGGTCATGATTCGTAACACCTTACCGAGTGGCAATACCGACGTTTCGCTGTTGCCAGCCGCTACCTCGCCGGCTAACTCCATTGGGCGATCAGGAAATATTTCGGCAGCCCGTACCGCAAAACCATCCATAGCCGAGTTGTCCCACGGGGGTAAGGCAACTGATGAGCGGATGTCGACCGCCAAGGTAGTGCCATGAGATTCTAAAAGCGGCATGGCAAATGGTTCGAGCGGCTTCGCAAGCGCCAAAATATCTTGAAGGTGTCGGTCCACACTCTTTAACGGTTGCGACATTTATTTGCTAACCGCGTTCCCGGAGATGTATTTCTTTAGCCACTCAGTAAATTCTGGCCCTAAATCGCTCTGTTCACACGCCATCCGAACAACAGATTGTAAATAGCTCAGCTTTTCGCCCGTGTCATAGCGACGTCCGCGGAAGATTACTCCATGAACTGGACCACCATTATCAGCACGCTTCGCCAAGACTTGAATCGCATCGGTGAGTTGAACTTCGCCACCACGACCTGGTTTTGTATTTCGTAAAGCCTCAAATATTTCTGGGGCAAGGAGGTAGCGACCAAGAACTGCAAAATTACTTGGGGCCTCTTGCGCGCTGGGCTTCTCTACCAAATCAATGACACACACTACATCAGCGTCATCGGTCTGAGAAATTGCGGCTGCACCGTAACGCGAAATTTCTGAATTAGGTACTTCCATAAGGGCTATGACAGAGCCGCCAAAACGTTCATGTACTTCAATCATTTGCGGAAGAATGGGATCGCGGCTATCGATGAGGTCATCACCAAGCAAGACCGCAAAGGCTTCATCACCTACGTGATCAGCTGCCGTGAGCACCGCATCTCCGAGCCCCCGCGGATCTCCTTGACGTACGTAGTGCATGTTCGCCAAATTACTTGAGTGGCGAATGGCGGCGAGTAAATCATGGCGGCCACTCTTCTCCAAGAGATCTTCCAGCTCGGCATTCTTATCGAAATGATCTTCAAGAGCTCGCTTGTTGCGTCCGGTCACCATCAGCACGTCTCGAAGGCCGGCTGCCACTGCTTCCTCGACCACATATTGAATGGCTGGCTTATCCACCACTGGCAACATCTCTTTAGGGGTGGCTTTGGTGGCCGGAAGGAAGCGCGTGCCAAGGCCCGCGGCCGGAATTACCGCCTTAGAAATCATGTGATTACTCTAGTACCTCACCGACAAAGGGGACCGAGTGGCAACTCATTTCAGCCCGCGAAAGACGAGCAAGCAAGAAGCTCGCGTGCGCGCTCGCGAAGTGCGCGCCGGTCTGCCCATACTGGAGTCCCGTCCGGCTGCGCTATTGCTCTCCGCCCCCGAATTGAAGAGTGCAACAACAATCGCTGCCTACTGGTCATTGCCACATGAACCAGATACGCATGAACTCCTCAACTTTCTCAAGGGTGAAGTTCGTATTCTCTTACCCATTGTTCTCGCCGATTGGAATCTTGATTGGGCAGAATGGAATGGAGAAGAACTCGTTTCGAAGAAAGGTCTGTGGGAACCCAGCGGAACTCGCCTTGGTATTGCAGCGATAAGCGAAGCAAACGTGATCATTACTCCAGGACTAGGTGGAGATGCCCGAGGCGCACGACTGGGACAAGGTGGCGGCTGCTATGACCGCGCTTTTAAGTTAGCCAGTGAAAGCCCATGGAGAGTCATGCTTCTTCACGATGAAGAATTTTCCACAACAAACCTCTTTGAAGATGAGCATGACGAGCGCGTTGATGCCATCGCGACACCCACTCGACTTATTCGTATTCCTTAATTTGCGCATCTCTCTTAGCTAGCTTTGCAAGATATGCGTTGTAGCGCGTGTGCTCATCTTCACTTCCTGATGCTTCAGCACGATCGGCCGCACGATCAATTCTTTTTGATTCGCGAGAATCATCTTTCACCCACTGGATAAATGTTGCGATAAGAGCGACGATAATGGGAATCTCCCCCATCGCCCAACCAATTGATCCACCTAAGTGTTGATCGGCAAGTAAGTCGAGCGCCCATGGCCTTTCCAAACTTCTAAAGTACCCACTATCGAGTAATGAGTTCGTCGACATGAGCGCTACTGAGAAGAAAGCATGGAGACTCATCGCTATCAGGATGAGCGTTACGCGGACAATATGAGGGACTTTGCGTGGCGCCGGGTCTACACCCACCACTATATAGAAAAAGAGAATACCGGCTGCCAAGAAGTGAAACTCCATAATCCAATGGCCGATATGTGAGGCCATAAGATCACCAAAGATTCTGGTGAAGTAGAGCACAAAGAGTGATCCATCAAAAATGACAAGAGCAACCACGGGATTGGCAAAGAAAGCTGTTACTCGTGAGTGCAATACCGCCATGACAATTCCGCGAACCCCTCGCTCATTTTGATGAGCGGGCAATGCACGTAAAGCCAAAGTCATAGGTGCACTTAAGACAATACCAATCGGCACCAACGTTGCTAGCACCATGTGCGCGATCATGTGGTACGAGAATGCGAACCTGCCGTAGAGCCCAAGACCACCGCTAGTAGCAAAGTCCAAGAGGGTGATGGATATTGCAAAAGAGATCGTTCTACCTACCGGCCACTTATCTCCTCGTTTAACGAGTGTGCGCACACCCATGACATAAAGAGCAATCACGACCACAATAAAGGCGAGCACAAGTGCATCGGGCTGATAACTCAGCAGCACTCGCGAGAGGGTCGGAGCTGCAGGTAAGGGCACACCTGAAACAGCTTCTGCCTGCGTAATGGGGCCAGAGTTTATTCTGGAGGGTGTCGGAGTGTGCGCCAGCGCGACTGCGATACCTACGGTCGCACTCATCACAAGAAATTCGATGAGGGAGAGGCGCAGGAACATCTTGCGCGGACTCTCACTCCACTTCTTGACTACTCGCTCTCGCTGAAGGTAACCCATACGAATTAAAACGACGAAGAGCAGAGCCTTAGCAATCAATAGCGCACCGTACCCAGTCCACAGTCCGGAGAGATTACCCACTCGGATCCAACCATTGATGACGCCGCTGACCCCGACTCCGATGACGCTCCAAAGTGCGAATCCACTAAATCTCTGAATCGCACTCACACTCAATGTTGACGTACGTACCACCAACCAAAGAGCAAGCAATCCAGCGATCCAAAGAACTATTGAAACGACATGAATGAGGATTGTTCCAATGGCCAACATATGATTGCCAGCCCCAGCTGCATGGGCATTGAGAAGTGGTGGCACAAAGAGCAGTATCGAAAGGAGTAGTACTCCGAAGGCCCCACGCTGCCTTCTTGTGAAAAGCGAGAAGACCACCATGGCAGCCGCAATGCCCATTTGCCATTGAATACCGGTTCCCTGGGAGGTCTGTGTGAGGTAGGACTGGAGCGAATTCCAGTCGAGAGCGGAGGAGAGTGGAATGCCCACCTCGTATGAGAATTTCACCACGATGGAAAATATTGTGAAGACACACCAAGCAATAAAGAGCACCGGCAGCATGCGAAAAACCTGTAAGGCACCTTGCGACAATCCACCCTTTTCATCTTGAAAGTAGAGTGCTCCAGATATCGATATTGCAACAAAGAGAATTTGAATAACCAGCAACACAAAACTCAGCATTGGTACGAGCCAACCAACTACTGTCCCTGCGTCTGGTAATCCCGGGGCGCTCGCTGCTGGCGCTCCACCACCCAGCACGAGTGCAATTGCGAGCGCTACAAAGCCCAAGGCACCTGCGGGAAGTAACTTGTTAAGAGCAAACATATTACCGACGCTTGCGGCGCGCGAGGCGCGAGAGCAGAACAGTCAGCAGGAGAACTCCGAGAAGAATTCCACTGCCACCACTCTTCAAGTTACTCCAAAAGGAATGAGTCGCTGTGCTTGTTTCCAATGGCGGCAAAGTATTGACTGGCGTAGGGGTGACACTCGCGTTTGCGGAAGGCGTGGCAAGAGCGGATTCTGCAACCTTAAAGTTGCTGCTCCCCTCCAATGAGACCCCGTCCGCTCCGACAACTCGAAAGTCGACTGTCATCACGCCAGTGCTAGTGAGAGTCGTGATTCCCACTAGGGCCCTTGCGCCGCTTACTTCGAGTGAACCATCATCGATTCGCTTGCCGCTTGAATCAGTAACGGTGACAGAGTTTCCTTGCTCACCCAACGTGCCATCAAAAGTGAGCACCACTTGAGTGGGCGAGTGGGCAACTATCGCTCCCGAGGAGGGGGCAATAGTCACTAGCGCTAACGCGTGCGCGCTACCCGCTCCCAGCATAAGGAGGAGCACGCTCACGCTCGTGATGACCCCGGCTCGCCTCAACATGAACTCATCTTCTCACCACCGTAAGATTATGCCCATGCCAACCTACCCATATGCCTGCACAAGTTGCGAGCACTCCTTCGAGATTGTGCAATCCTTCTCAGAGGATGCCCTCACCGAGTGCCCTGAATGTGGCGGCGGGCTTCGTAAGCTCTACTCATCTGTAGGGATTGTTTTCAAGGGCAGTGGCTTCTATCGGACCGACTCTCGGACCGACTCCCGACCCGACTCTCGGACCGACGGAAAGAGCTCCGCCTCCACTACTGCCTCAACACCCAGTACAACTTCGGCGACGAGTGCTAAGTCAGAAGGTTCTCCTTCCTCATCTGCCACTACTCCGAGTGCCACGCCGAGTACTCCCACTGCAGCGCCCTCTGCAAGTTAACCGAGCGCCATTTAATAGAACAATTTAGCTGCCATGATGAACTTAGCCGCCGTGATGCGGAGGGACATCTCTTCGTAATTCTTCATCGCGCTCATCATCTTTTTCATTCCATCCAAGATCTTCGTCATCTTTTGATTTCTCCGGAATATTTTCACTCATGGTCGAATCCCAACATATGCGCCAAGGAGTCAAACATGTCATCGGCTGCTTCTGGAGGCAATTGACCCTCAAGAATCAGAGTGGCTACACCATGAACTGCAGACCACACGAGGATTTCGCTCTTCTGACGAAATTCAGATTTCAGTAATCCTTCGCTTACTAATCCATCGAGTGCTGAAGTTAATATGGTCCATGCCCGCGGCGGTGCTTCACCGTCGATGGCATCTGGAATCACGCAATGTCCACCAAAAGCCAAACGAAAAAGGTGCGGTTCGTTTAATGCAAAATCGACATACGATCGGCCCAATGCTCGAAAGCGCGCGAGTGCACCATCTACGCCAATCGCAGAGATCATGGAGAGCGCTAACTCTTGTTGATCTGCCAACTTGTCTATCGCGGCAAAGCCGGCTGCAGCGAGGAGCGCATCTTTATCGGGAAAGTGGTGATAGGCCGCACTCGGACTCACACCAAGGTCTCCCGCTATCGCGCGCAATGAGACCTTCTCTGCTCCCACTAGACGCACACGATCCACGGCGCCTTGGAGCAGCGCGCTCTCCAGGTCGCCGTGGTGATAGCCGGGTTTACTCATATATGCAGTATCCCGCAAAACTTGACACTGTTCAATTGGCTCGGCACAATATCTATACAGTGTAAAGATGTCGATTACCTCAACTCCCAGGAGCACCATGTTTGAGCGGTTAGCCCACTTCCTGATCCGCCGTCGTAAGGCGGCGCTCGCCCTTTCGCTCATCGCGCTTCTGATGCTCGGAAGCATCGGCACCCTCCTCTTTAACCGCATGCAATCCAGTGGCTACTCGGACCCAGGAAGTGAATCCGCTCGCGTCTGGACAATTTTGCAAGATGATTTCAAGATCGAAGCAGCTTCTGTTGTGCTGATCGTTGATTCCACGAAGGGCAACGCAGCATCAAATAGCACCGAGGCACTTGCTTTGGAGAAGAAGGTTGCCGCACAACCTGGTGTTGATCGCACCGTCTCGTACTGGTCTGCGGGAAATCGTAAGGAATTTCTTAGCAAAGATGGGAAAGCGGGATACATATTTGTCTTCCTCAGTAAATCTGATGAAGCCTCGATCGGCGCGACATCGCGGGTGCTACAAAAAGAGTTCGACGGTGATGAAGGCAATCTACGCGTATACGCCACAGGATTTGGGGTCTTCTCTAGTTCAGTAAATGACCTAATTAAGAGCGACCTTGCCAAATCTGAATCTATCGCGATACCAATTACTTTTATTTTATTGATATTGGTATTCGGATCACTCGTAGCTTCAGGCATGCCCTTACTCGTAGGGCTCTTCGCGATCATAGGTGCATTCTTTGGCGTGTGGCTTATCAGCCTCTTCGCGGATGTCAGCATTTTTGCACTCAACCTGATTACCGGATTAGGACTAGGACTTGGAATCGATTACGCCCTCCTCATGGTCAATCGTTTCCGCGAAGAATTGCACGCCGGAAAGGATGTCGAAGAGGCAGTAGTCCGAACCGTCACCAGTGCGGGGCGTACCATCTTTTTCTCTGGCCTCACGGTCGCAGTTACTCTGGGATCTCTCGTTCTCTTCCCCCAATACTTTCTCAAATCTTTTGCTTACGCCTCCCTCGCCGTTGTCTTCATGGCCATTGCCGCGGCACTCATACCTCTTCCCGCCATGTTGGCAATACTCGGCCATAAAGTTGATAAAGGAGTTGTGCGAAGGAGCTCTATCACCCCGAAAGAAGACGGTGGCTGGTCTCGAATCGCACGCGTAGTCATGCACCGTCCGGTACGTGTGGCATTCGTGGCGCTGCTCTTCCTAGGAGTTCTCATTCTTCCACTCAAAGGTGTGCTCTTTTCACAGGCTGATGAGCGAGTACTGCCGGCTTCAAATAAAGCCGCAATAGCAGCTCAAGTCCAGCAAGATCGTTTCGCTGGAGCGATCGCAAGCCCCATCCAATTCCTTATTCCAGTTGGTTCCAGTGAAATTGAGACGTATAAGTCTACAATTGCACAGCAAGAACACATTGTTGCCGTGATCCCAGGAGCAGAGACTAAGGATTACATCCAAGTACAAGTTGTAAGCGATGTATCACCCCGAACCCCAGCGGGCGAGAACCAAATTCTGAAACTACGCGAAATTCCAGCACCAAGTGGAACTCTCATCGGTGGTGTCGCTGCCGATTATGCAGATTCGCAAGGGGGCATCAAGAGCAAGTTGCCGATCGTAGTGACGTGGATCGTGATCGCAGTCCTACTTCTGCTCTTTATGTTTACTGGCTCGATCATCCTGCCTTTCAAAGCGATCGTGCTTAACTTCATTTCACTAGGCGCCACTATTGGCGTCATGAAGTGGATTTTCGTAGATGGCCATCTAAATTGGCTTGTTGGTTCCTTTACTAACACAGGGACTCTGGATACATCGATGTTAGTTCTCGTGGCAGTAACAACATTTGGGCTCTCTATGGATTATGAGCTTTTCCTACTCTCACGCATCAAGGAAGAACACGACGCTGGGAAAGGTACTGTTGACTCCGTCGCTATCGGACTTCAACGTTCTGCTCGCATCATTACTGCTGCGGCTGCTCTACTAGCCATCATCTTCGCCTCATTTATATTAAGCGGAGTGACATCAATCAAAATACTTGGATTTGGCGTAGCTTTTGCGATTCTTCTCGACGCCACCATCATTCGGGCACTACTCGTTCCCGCATTGATGCGCCTCTTTGGTGAGCAAAACTGGTGGGCGCCCAAATCATTAAAGCGCTTTACCGTAGATCACTAAAGGCTTTGAATTTTCTTCACCACATTATGAAGTGAGGATGCCAGTGCACTCACTTCCTTTGGTGAGAGGGATCCAAGCATCAACGTCTCTTCTGTGTTGAACTTGGGAAAGATCTTCTTCATCATGCGTTTTCCTGCTGGCGAGAGGGAAACCACCACTTTGCGCTTATCTTCACTCCTCGAACTTCGAACGATCAGTCCGCGAGCGTCCAGTGTGTTGAGCACTCCACTGAGCGTGCCCTTGGAGATACGCACCTCGGCAGCGAGCGCGGTGGCTTCCATCTCTTCCCAAATCCAGGTCACCCAGAGCACTACGAAGGCAGTCCAGGTGAGATCAACATCTTTCAAGACTGCCGACTCCACCCGGTTGCGAACAGCATTTGCTGCCAAGTAGAGATTGCTCACCGCGCGCATCGCTTCAAAATCCAGACCCAAGTCACCCAAGGTTGCGTTGAGAGCACGTTCGGACTCGTCAATCGTTCGCTTAGTCACGTGAACAGAATAGAGGCCTGGTTCGATGGCTCTAGACTTTTCCAAGGTCCCCGTAGCTCAGTCGGATAGAGCGACCGCCTCCTAAGCGGTAGGCCGCCGGTTCAATTCCGGCCGGGGACACTTTCACAGAGAGCGATTCACTGGAGAAGATTCACAGAGATTTGGCACCCTTCTCCGGCAAGCCACCACTCATTCTCGCCTCTTCGCCGATTAGGCTCCAGCCATAATCAAGTGAAAGGGCTCTCCCGTGCGGACTCGCATCATCAAAGTTTTATCCGTAGGTGCTCTCTCTCTGATTGCCTTTGCAAGCGTTTCAAGCAACGCCCAGGCCGCCGTCTCGCTGCCGGGCGGTACGTGCACCAAACTCAATGCCGCTACAAAGATTGCTACCATCTCTTACACCTGCAAGAAGGATGCGAAGTCAAAGAAGCTCGTATGGACCCGCACAAGTCCACTGCTCTCGGCAACCCGATGCACAAGTATCAAGACTTCTTACACTGAATCCCTTGCTGGCTACGACCTTGCCGTCAAACAACTTAACGATCTCGAAGCTAAACTCAATGAGCCTTCACTTAACGAAAGCCCCTCACCACAATTAGATAATCTGCGAGCAGCGGTCAAGGGGATGAAGGCAGTAACTCTTCCGCTACTCAAGAGCTTGGTAGATGATGCCGGCGCCGAATACAAAGCAGGATGCGTTAAGTAAAAGGCTACTTTAGGTAGGTAAGTCGCTACGACCGTTAGATTTTCCTACCCATGCGTCAACGTCATACCCACGTACTTCCCAATAACCGGCCGCTACTTCTTTTGTTACTTCGATTGTCGCTAACCATTTAAGTGACTTGTAACCATACATCGGTCCTACAAAGAGTCGGACGGGTCCACCATGCTTAGAGGTAATTGGCTTATCAAAGAGTGCATCCGCTACCAGCACATCCTTGCGCATTCCTTGCTCAAGGGTGAGAGATTCAGTGTATGCACCATCACTAGATAAAAACTTAAGTGCGGTAGCTGACTCCTGCACACCAGCAGCGCTCAGGATATCTCGGAGCAAGACACCTTCCCAGGGAACATTTTTCACGCGCCATCCCGTGACACATTGGAAATCTCGAATGAGTCTCGTCCGCGGCAATTTTTGTAAGTCAGCCAATGTCAGGGTGATCTCTTGATTTACTAGTCCCGCTACACGCAACGAAAAATCTGCGGGCACAATTTCCGGATCCTTGTCCACCACCGTGTAGTACTGAAATCCATCGCTTTCAAATAACGAGGGCTTCTCGCTTAATGATTCTGTGAGCGGGGCAATTCGATCCTTCACTTTTACACCCGCAAAGGCAGTCAGACCCACTAAACCCAGTGCAACTGCAGTACGGCGCGTTATTTGTCGCATTCCGCCATGGTGGCATCAGCTGCAACGAGGCGCCACTTGAGTTGCAACCCAAAATCATCTGGGGGAAAACCAAAGGCCCCGGAGGGTGATTCCGGGGCCCGTGATCTCTTACAAGGAAGAGCCTACCTATGCGCGCTTCAAACTCGAACTTCCCGCTGGTGTCGTCGGAGCAACTGTGGGGGTAACTGTGGGGGTAACTGTGGGGGTAACTGTGGGGGTAACTGTGGGGGTAACAGGAGTTACCGCCGCCTTAGCTGCTGCCATTTCTGCGGTGTAGGTCTTCTCAGCCGCATCTAGAGCAGCAGTGAGTTGCGCCTGCGCAGGAGCAATCGCCGCGTTATAAGTGGCCCGAGCTGGTGCAGTCGATGCGGTGTAGGCATCAAGAGCTGCCTTCAGCGCTGCTTGATAAGCGGTGCGAGCTGCCTGGCGGCCACCAATGTCAACTGCGCCGATCCGAGCAGTGTTGTACACGTTATTCGCCGCCTTTTGGGCGCTCTTCATGGCTGTCTCAGCTGGCACGAGTGCCGCCTTGAACGCGGTGACAGCACCGCTGGTTTGCGTGGAGTAGGCAGCGATGGCGGCAGCGCGAGCAGCCGCAAACTTGGTCTCCGCAGCAATGACAGCAGGGCTCTTTGCCTTAAAGCCACGGCCCTTACCGCCCTGTTGTGGGCCACCCTGTTGTGGGCCACCCTGTTGTGGGCCACCCTGTTGTGGGCCACCCTGTTG
>JBAXIG010000024.1:0-21267 GCA_037138535.1 Actinomycetes bacterium | reverse complement strand
TCGCCCCAACCACTCTCGGCGCTCCACTCTGCACTCACCATGTGATCGGTGAAGTAACGACCGAAGCCGGGCTCGACTAATTGCTCGGCCCGCTTTTCAGCAGAGAGTGGATGTGGATTCTTCGTGATCGAGATGGTCATGATTTCTCCTATCCGAGAAGCGAGAGAATGGCGTCGCCAACCTCGCTCGTGCTCCGCTGCTTCTTACCCGATGAGAGCAGATCTTGCGCTACCGCTGCGTTGATGGCAAGAGCCGCCTCATGCAGACCTAGATGGTCACAGAGCATCGCAACGGAGAGGATGGTGGCCGTGGGATTTGCTACTCCCTTGCCCGCGATATCCGGCGCGCTGCCATGAACTGGCTCAAACATAGACGGGAAGTCGCCAGTGGGGTTGATATTTCCACTCGCTGCCAATCCGATGCCACCACAGATGGCTGCGGCAATATCGGTGAGAATATCTCCAAAGAGATTATCGGTAACCACCACATCAAATCGATCAGGATGAGTCACGAAAAACATTGATGCTGCATCAACATGAAGGTAATCAGTAGTGATGCCAGGATACTCCTTGGCCACCTCATTGAAAGTACGTGTCCAGAGCGAACCAGAGTGCACGAGCACGTTGTTCTTATGAACAAGAGTCACATGCTTGCGCGTGCGACGTGTTGCGCGTTCAAACGCATCACGTATTACTCGCTCGGCGCCCCGGCGAGTATTTAGGCTCTCCTCGGTAGCTACTTCGTAAGGAGTTCCCTGCGCCAAGAAACCACCGGCACCCACATACGGACCTTCGGTGCCTTCGCGCACCACCACGAAATCGAGTTCTTTCACACCCGCAAGAGGTGACTCAACGCCAGGGAAGAGTCGACCGGGACGCAGGTTGACGTATTGATCAAAAGCAAAACGAAGTTTAAGGAGTAGTCCTCGTTCCAAAATTCCGCTGGGAACTGTGGGGTCCCCCACTGCTCCAAGAAGAATGACATCTTCCTTCGCTAACTGGGCAAGTACTTCGTCAGTGAGGGTCTCACCAGTGGCATGCCAACGCTTGGCGCCAAGTTCATATTGGGTTTCCGCAAAATCAACACCATACTTTTTTCCCATAGCCTGGAGTACGCGTAATCCTTGAGCGACTACCTCAGGACCAATTCCATCACCACCGATTACGGCAAGTTTGATCACCTTCGACATGGAATCTCCTTAAACCAAGGCCACGTAGTGAGCCGAACGCGCCTGCACACTGCTTGCTAAATCATCGACGACGTCCTGTGCGATGGGCTCATCAACCGTAAGAATCATCAGCGCATCCCCACCCAGTCGCTTACGAGCCACCTGCATGCCAGCGATGTTGATGCCAGCGTTTCCGAGCAGTGCGCCAACTGAACCAACCACTCCAGGGCGATCTGCATAGCTGAGGAAGAGCATGTGATTCGTAGGCTCAACATCAATCGACAAATCGTTGATGGAGATCAACTTGGTAATTCGCTTGAGCCCGATAAGGGTTCCGCTGACAGTAATGCGTTCACCATTAGTGGCAGTAGCGGTCAAGGTGATGACGTTTCGGTGCAACTCACTTATAGAGTTCTTTGAAACCGAAGCCGTAAGGCCACGCTCTTTAGCTAGGAGCGGAGCATTCACATATGAAACGCCCTCACCTACCGCGTGCATAAGTAATCCTTTTATTGCGCTGGTCGCCAAGATTTCACAATCAAGCTCAGCCAACTCGCCGCATACTTCTACTTCGATATCGGACACAGCACCGATTGCGAGCCCAGAAATAAGTTGTCCGAGAGTTTCCGCCAATGGAAGCGCGGGACGAAGATCCTCATGGATCACGCCACCCTTGACGTTCACCGCGTCTGGTACAAGTTCACCCGCTAGCGCCTTACGCACCGACACCGCAACAGCGATACCAGCGCGTTCCTGCGCTTCGTCGGTTGATGCCCCGAGGTGTGGTGTGGCGACGACTGAATCAAACTCAAAGAGCGGCGAATCGGTGCATGGTTCGGTGGAATAAACATCGATTCCTGCTCCTCCGATACGCCCTTCTTTCAACGCCGCGTGTAAGGCGACCTCATCAACCACACCACCACGGGCTGCATTGATGATGCGCACAGATGGCTTCACTTTGGTGAGCGCACCGAATCCAATAAGGCCAGCAGTCTCTTTAGTTTTAGGAAGGTGCACAGTGATGAAATCACTCGTACGGAGGAGTGTGTCGAGGTCAACCAGTTTCACTCCCAAATGGTTGGCCCGCGCCTCAGGAAGGTAGGGGTCATAGGCTATGACGTCCATGCCAAAAGCCTGCATGCGCGATGCCACTAACTGACCAATGCGACCGAGCCCCACAATGCCCAGCGTCTTTTCATAGAGCTCGACACCGGTGAACTTGGACCTCGCCCACTTGCCATTTCGAAGGGCAGCATGCGCCGGCGAAATAAAACGAGCAGAGGCAATCAACAAACCGATAGTGAGTTCTGCTGCGCTCACAATGTTCGAGGTCGGCGCGTTCACCACCATGACACCAGCGGCAGTTGCCGCCGGAACATCCACGTTATCTAGCCCGACACCAGCTCGTGCCACTACTTTGAGCCCCTTGGCGGCGGCCATCGCTTCAGCGTCCATCTTCGTTGCCGATCGAATGAGCACCGCATCAACGCCTTTGGAGAGCGCTGCAAGAAGTTCCTCGCGATTTGCACCATCGCAATGACGAACTTCAAACTCCGGACCCAGCGCATCGATAGTTGCAGGGCTCAGTTCTTCAGCGATGAGGACGACAGGCTTACTCATGGGTGTGGTGCCTTTCGGTTGATGATTAGCGTGCAGCAGTACCTTCGGTGTAATCGTCTCCAGATTGCTTAACCCATGACATCAACTTGCGAAGTTCGCGACCAACTGTCTCGATGATGTGAGTCTCGCCCTTAGCACGAAGCGCCTTAAACTCAGGAGCACCTGCATCTTGATCTGCGATAAAGCGAGCAGCAAATGACCCATCCTTGATCTCAGCAAGAACCTGCTTCATATTTTCCTTAACACGGGCGTCAATGACACGTGGACCAGAAACGTAATCGCCGTATTCGGCGGTATCGGATACTGACCAGCGTTGTTTTGCTATGCCACCTTCGTACATTAAATCAACAATGAGCTTGAGCTCATGAAGGCACTCGAAATAAGCAACCTCAGGTTGGTAACCAGCTTCAACGAGCGTTTCAAAACCGTATTGCACGAGTTGTGAGGCCCCGCCGCAGAGCACGGCTTGCTCACCAAAGAGATCGGTTTCGCACTCTTCAGTAAAGGTGGTTTGAATACCGCCAGCGCGTAGCCCACCAATGCCTTGGGCGTAAGAGAGTGTAAGTGGCCAAGCCTTGCCGGTGGCATCTTGTTCGACGGCAACCAAGACGGGAACTCCGCGACCCGCAGAGAACTCACGGCGCACCAAGTGACCCGGGCCCTTAGGAGCGACCATGCAAACATCGACGCCAGCCGGTGGCGTGATGTAACCAAAGCGAATGTTAAAACCATGACCAAAGAAGAGCGCATCGCCATCATTGAGATTGGGGGCAACGGCTTCTGCATATACATGCCGTTGCACGTGATCCGGGGTGAGGATCATGATGACATCGGCTTCTTGGCAGGCGACTATTGGGGTGACTACTCGCATGCCATCGGCTTCAGCCTTGGCACGACTCTTTGAACCCTCTGGCAAGCCTACGCGTACATCAACGCCAGAATCGCGAAGGGAGAGTGAGTGGGCGTGACCCTGTGAGCCGTAACCCAGTACTGCAACTTTGCGACCTTGGATGATCGAAAGGTCTGCATCCTTGTCGTAGAACATCTTTGCCATTCTCGTTACCTTCCCCTGCTTCGTCCCCAATGGGGTGCGCACACATGTGCTAATTACGCTCTTATTTGCTAATTGACTTACTTCCCCGTGCCATTGCCACTAAACCTGATTGGACTAACTCCTTGATACCAAAAGGCTCAAGGACGCTTAATAAGGCGGCGATTTTCTCTCCGGTACCCGTGGCTTCGATAATGACCGCATCGGCCACCACGTCAACCACCTTGGCCCTAAAGAGCGAAACAATCTCGAGCACTTCAGGGCGATTCTTAGAATCTGCGGAGACCTTAACGAGAAGAAGTTCACGTTGCACCGAAGAAAGTGAATCAAGTTCGACAATCTTGAGTACATTGATCAACTTATTTAATTGCTTCGTCACTTGCTCGAGTGGGTTTCCTTCCACATTCACGACGATGGTCATGCGTGAGATCTCTTCATGTTCCGTTGGACCGACCGCAAGAGATTCGATGTTGAATCCACGACGAGAGAAGAGTGAGGCAACTCGGGCAAGGACGCCCGGGCTGTTCTCGACTAATACGGAGAGGGTGTGAAGGCTCATAGGTCTTGTGAATCCCAATCGGGAGCGAGTTCACGCGCGACCAAAATCTCGTCATTGCTAGTTCCAGCTGCCACCATCGGCCAGACCATAGCATCGCGATGCACGCTGAAATCAACGACAACAGGTTGATCATTGATTTCCATTGCTTGTGCAATGGTGGCATCCACGTCTTCGGCCTTCTCGCAGCGCAAACCTATGCAACCCATAGCATCTGCGAGCTTGGCAAAATCTGGAATGCGCTTTGAATGTAGATCGGTATTCGAATAACGAGAGTTATAGAATAGGGTTTGCCATTGGCGCACCATCCCTAAACTTTCGTTATTGATAATGGCAACCTTGATCGGAATGTTATTGATCGCGCAGGTGGCCAATTCCTGATTGGTCATTTGGAAGCAACCGTCGCCATCGATCGCCCACACTGCTGCTTCTGGGCGGCCTACCTTCGCTCCCATGGCTGCCGGAACGGCGTAACCCATAGTGCCGAGGCCACCTGAGTTGAGCCAGGTACGTGGCTTCTCGTAGGAAACAAATTGCGCGGCCCACATTTGATGTTGACCCACGCCAGCGGCGTAGATGGCATCAGGACCAGCAATCTTTCCGAGGCGCTCAATGACATATTGTGGTGAGAGAGTGCCATCTTCTGGAATGTCGTAACCCAATGGAAAAGTACTGCGCCACGAATTGCATTGCTTCCACCAAGCTCCAAGATCCGCTTGATTGCCGGCTGCAAATTCCGCTTTCAATGCAGGGACTAACTCAGTCAGAGTCTCACGCAGATCGCCAACGATAGGAACGTCTGTATAACGATTCTTACCAATTTCGGCTGGATCAATATCGGCGTGGATGATTTTGGCGTTTGGCGCAAAAGTTGAGAGCTTGCCAGTAACTCGATCATCGAATCGTGCGCCGAGAGTGATGAGTAAGTCTGCCTTTTGAAGGGCCGTAACGGCAGCAACTGTGCCATGCATGCCAGGCATTCCAAGGTTTTGTGGATGACTATCTGGAAACGCTCCACGAGCCATCAACGTGGTGACCAACGGCGCACCGCATAACTCGGCGAAGGCGAGTAATTCACGAGAAGCATTCGCCTTGATTACGCCGCCACCTACGTAGAGGACGGGACGTTGCGATTGCGCAATAAGCGCAGCAGCTTCACGCACTTGCTTCGAATTAGGCTTAGTAGTGGGCTTATATCCCGGCAAATCAATAATCGTAGGCCAATTGAATTCTGCGTTGGCCTGCAAGGCATCCTTGCTGATATCCACGAGCACAGCGCCAGGTCGACCAGTCGATGCAATATGAAACGCCTCTGCAATCGCCCGCGAAATGTCATTCGGGTTGGTGACGAGAAAATTGTGTTTAGTGATCGGCATCGTGATTCCACGTATATCGGCTTCTTGAAATGCATCGCTACCGATGGCACCAGAAGGGACCTGACCGGTAATTGCAACGAGCGGTACGGAATCCATTTGCGCATCAGCAATCGGTGTCACCAAGTTCGTGGCGCCGGGACCGGAGGTTGCCATACAGACGCCGACCTTGCCGGTGGCCTGTGCATAACCAGTCGCTGCATGTCCGGCACCTTGTTCGTGGCGCACCAAGATATGGCGAATCGAACTATCGAAGAGCGGATCATAGGCCGGCAAAATGGCGCCGCCTGGAATGCCGAAGATGACTTCTACGCCGGCATGCTCCAGCGAACGCACGAGTGATTCAGAACCGTTAATCATCTTCCGCCTCCTTTCGCCTTCTCTTCAGACTTCTCCAGGTCTTCTTTATGGCCCCGCGTTTCCGTTTTACCCCTGTAATGCGAAACCCCCCGGTGGAAACCGAGGGGTGCACGCGGATGAGCTTTCGCTCAGCTCGCGCGCTCCAGGCGTACGGAAATTCGTGACAACATGCACATAGCGTCCTCTAGCCGAGCGTGCTGGTCAATCCCAAGAGCCTGAGTTCTCATGATTTGAGACGGAGATCTCACCCTTCGGCTACTTAGGTGGATTAGTCGCAGACCGCGCCCTTGGAGGCAGACCCGACTAATTTGACGTACTTGGCCAAAACCCCTCGTTGGTACTTATGAGGCACTGGTTGCCAAGTCGTCTTGCGAGCCATCAATTCCGATGGATTTACCAAGAGATCGAGCGTGCGATTGGCTACATCGATGCGGATACGGTCGCCATCACGGACCAAGGCGATAGGGCCACCGTCGACGGCTTCCGGTGCCACGTGGCCCACACAAAGGCCAGTGGTGCCACCAGAGAAGCGCCCATCGGTGATGAGCATGACTGACTTTCCGAGCCCGGCTCCCTTGATCGCGCCGGTGATCATGAGCATCTCACGCATCCCCGGGCCGCCCTTAGGACCTTCGTAGCGAATGACCACCACATCCCCGGCTTGGATGGTGCCATCTTCTAGTGCCGCCATCGCGTTCTGCTCGCGCTCAAAGACTCGAACTGGACCTTCAAATACATCTACTCCCACACCTGCGGTCTTGCATACGGCGCCTTCTGGGGAGAGTGAACCACCAAGAATTGTAATTCCGCCAGTAGCTGCCAATGGTTTTTCCACCGAGTACAAAATATCGCCATCAGCAACAGGTGGTGCAATATCAGCAAGATTCTCTGCCATCGTTTTCCCAGTAACCGTGAGGCAATCACCATGTAACAAACCCGCATCGAGTAGCGCACGCATGACGACCGGAATTCCGCCCACCTTGTCAACATCTGTCATGACGAAACGGCCAAACGGTTTGAGGTCTCCAAGCAGCGGAACGCGCGCACCAATGCGATTGAAATCTTCAAGAGTGAGTTCTACATCTGCTTCGTGAGCAATTGCCAGCAAGTGAAGCACCGCATTTGTTGATCCACCAAGTGCCATTACGACTGTAATTGCATTTTCGAACGCCTTCTTTGTGAGGATGTCGCGGGCTGTAATTCCCTGACGAATGAGATTTACTACTGCCTCGCCAGATTGAACCGAATATCCATCGCGACGACGATCCACTGCTGGCGGAGCTGCTGAACCAGGTAGTGACATTCCTAAAGCTTCTGCAGCACTTGCCATGGTGTTCGCTGTATACATACCGCCACATGCACCCTCTCCAGGACAGATGGCGCGTTCGATGCGATCTACTTCCTCGCGCGTGATCAATCCGCGAGCGCAGGCACCTACCGCTTCGAAAGCATCGATGATAGTGACATCGCGTCCGTCAACAGAACCGGGCATCGTGGAACCGGCATAAACAAAAACGCTCGCAACATCGATGCGTGCAGCAGCCATCAACATTCCAGGAAGTGATTTATCGCATCCCGCGAACATCACCATCCCATCGAGGCGCTCAGCTTGCATGACAGTTTCGACCGAGTCTGCAATGACTTCGCGTGACACCAAGGAGAAGTGCATTCCTTCGTGACCCATCGAGATGCCGTCAGAAACGGAGATGGTGCCGAATTGAAGTGGGTAACCACCGGCATCGAAGACGCCTTGACGGGCAGCCTTGGCAAGGCGATCCAAAGAAAGATTGCACGGGGTAATTTCGTTCCACGACGACGCGATGCCAATCTGCGGCTTCACCCAATCGTCGTCACCCATGCCCACTGCTCGCAGCATTCCGCGAGCAGGCGCCCGTTCGAGTCCGTCAGTGACCAATCCGGAGCGGGGCTTCATTGAATTCATGCCCATATCGTAGAGTCAAAACTCCCCCTTTACCCGCTAACCTCAGCCCATGACTTCTCAAATGGGACACACTCGCCAGCTCGGCCAACTCTCCGTCAACGCGATGGGCCTCGGCTGCATGCCCATGTCCTGGGCTTACGGGGTAGACGACATTGATCCAGTCGAGGTGCGTGCCACTCTACGAGAAGCGATCGATTTAGGAGTCACCCTGCTCGACACTTCAGATGTCTACGGCCCTTACACAAACGAGGAGTTGCTTGGACTCGAGATCGTCGATGCTGGGCTACGCGACAAGGTGCAACTTGCTACCAAGTGCGGCCTTAAAACCATCGATACCCTCAAATATGCTTATGAGGGCTCTCCCGAACATGTCCGCGCAGCGTGCGATGCTTCGCTCAAGCGACTCAAAGTTGAGCACATTGATCTTTATCAATTGCATCGGGTAGATCCCAAAACTCCAATTGAGGAAACCTGGGGGGCGATGGCCGAGCTGGTTACCGCCGGAAAAGTAGGTGCCATTGGCCTCTCTGAGGCTTCACTTGAAAATCTAAAGCGCGCGCAAGCCATTCATCCCTTAACAACTCTACAAAGCGAGCTCTCTCTGTGGAGCCAGGATGTATTAGAAAATGGCATTCTCGATTGGTGTAAGGAGAACAACGTGGGATTTCTCGCCTACTCTCCGCTCGGGAGAGGCTTTCTCACCGGTGAAACGCTAACAGTAAAATCATATGATTTCCGAGCGAGCAATCCACGTTTCACCGAGGCCGCGATGGCCGAGAATCAAAAAATTGTGGACGCCATTTCAGCGATCGCTGCACGACTAGAGATCACCAACGCCCAACTCGCACTCGCCTGGGTGCTTGCTCAGGGAGAGAACATCGTCCCTATTCCCGGTACTAAACGCCGCAAGTGGTTACGCCAAAACGTCGCCGCTCTCGAGATAACCCTCGATGCGGCGACGTTGGCCGAACTTGCAAATATTCCGAGGTCAACAATTCCCCGGTACTAGAAATTAATGTGCACTAGCCGCTGTGCGCAGCGCGTTCATGTTCGGTAAGAGAATCTTTACCCACGTTAATAAAAATAATAATTACTGCCGCGCCTATCGCAAGCATTGCTGCGCCAGCATAGAAGGTCATCGTGTAGCCGTGAGTGAATGCGTAAGCATCGGGCTTTTTCATGTTCCGCGCGTTCGCGTAGTTAATAGTCGCCGTTGCTGCAATGGTGTTAAGCAGCGCGGTGCCAAGTGAACCACCCACTTGCTGACTGGTATTAATAAGAGCACTCGCGACACCAGCGTCTTGTCCACCCACACCATGGAGGGCTGTGCTTGAAACTGGAATGAAAACAAAAGCTAATCCGGAACTCATGATCACCATATAAGGAAGCACGTGGGTGAAATAAGAAGTATCTGGAGTGATACGAGTAAGCATCAATAATCCTACGCTGGCGCAGATAAGCCCAAAGATCATCAATGGCTTAGGCCCTAGCTTGGGCAATAATTGGCTTGCAATGCCCGCCGAAAGAATAATCCCGAGCGAGAACGGCAAGAATGCAAATCCCGCATGAAGCGGGGTGTAATGAAGAATAACTTGTAGATATAGACCTAGGAAAAGGAACATCGAGAAGAGTCCAGCACCCACAATCAAAGACGAGAGGTACGAGCCACCTCGATTACGCTCTAGTAGGACTCGCATCGGTAACAACGGACTCTTGACTCGCAATTCAATGACCACGAAGGCCACTAGCAGCGCGAGAGCAAGTGCAAAGAAGATGAGGGTTTCACTTGAAAGCCAGCCAACGGTAGCGGCCTTGGTAAAACCGTAAACAAGCGAAACCAAACCAAGAGTCACCGTGATGGCGCCCGGGATGTCGTAGCTATGTTCGCCGGTTGCCTTCGACTCATGCACAAATGGAATTGCTAGTAAGAAAGCAATTATCGCAATAGGAACGTTCACACCAAGACACCAACGCCATGAGAAGTACTGGGTGAGCGTGCCACCGAGAATCAACCCAATCGCTGCGCCTCCACCTGAGATGGCACCGAAGACACCAAAGGCGCGTGCGCGTTCTTTGGGAACGGTGAAGTTGACGGTGATGAGCGAGAGAGCGGCAGGAGCAAGAAGCGCGGCGAAGCCACCTTGTAGGGCACGCGATGCAAAAAGTAATCCAGCCGTACCAGATATTCCGCCGAGTGCTGATGCACCAGCAAACCCCAGAAGGCCAATCATGAAAACCTTTTTACGCCCGACATAATCTGCGATGCGACCGCCCAGAAGAAGGAGCCCACCAAAAGCTAAGGTGTAAGCGGTGATTACCCATTGCTGGTTTGCATCGCTAATGCCGAGGTCGCGCTTTGCACTAGGAAGCGCCAAGTTCACAATGGAGGCATCTAGCACCACCATTAATTGCGCAATTGCGATAACAAAGAGCGCCTTCCAGCGGCGCGGGTCTTGACCCGGCGCATATACGTGATGATCAGGAGTGATGGCAGACAAGGCAGAGTTAGGCAAGATTTCCCCCGAATTAGATGATTATTTAACAGAAACCTATCTGAACAATTAGTGCAACTTGAAATCGCGCGAACCTATTCCCGAAGAGGTGAATATCTGGGGATTACCCCTACTGGCCCAACTCTTTAAGGAGTAACTCCCGCACCTTTGCGGCATCTGCTTGTCCTTGTGTTGCTTTCATCACAAGACCAATCAATGCACCGGCGGCATTGAGATTTCCACCACGTACCTTCTCAGCTGCTGCTGCGTCAGATGCAATAGCCGTGGCTATTGCTAATAAGAGTGCGCCATCATCGGAGACCACTTTGAGTCCACGTGTAGCAACCACATCATCTGGCCGACCTTCGCCAGCAATAACACCATCGACAACTTGACGAGCTAATTTGTCGGTCAACTCACCCGTTGCTACGAGTTCCACAATGCGAGCTACATCTGCTGGCGTAATTCCTACATCGATTACTTCAACGCCTCGTTCGTTTGCCTGACGCGCGATCTCGCCCACCCACCAACTTCGAGCTTTGGTGGAGTCTGCTCCCAGAGCCACAGTTTCCATGACCACGGCAAGTACTCCGGCGTTCACCATGGATGCCATCTCTTTATCGGCGATGTTCCACTCTTTTTGCAGACGAGCACGCACCACCGAGGGTCGCTCGGGAAGTGTGGCGCGAAGTTCTTCGACCCACGCAGGATCGGGAGCGATTGGCACCAAATCTGGTTCGGGGAAGTAGCGGTAATCCTCAGCGGTTTCTTTCGATCTTCCGGAAGTAGTAATTCCACTATCTTCGTGGAAGTGGCGAGTCTCCTGAACTACTTTGAGACCTTCGTCAAGACGAGCTGCGTGGCGTTGCATCTCACTACGAATAGCGCGCTCTACGGATCGAAGAGAGTTCACGTTCTTAGTTTCACTTCGAGTTCCAAGAATTCCAGACCCGCGTGGGGAAAGGGAGACGTTCGCATCACAACGAAGTGAGCCCTGTTCCATCTTTACATCGCTCACGCCAAGCGAGCGAAGAATATCTCGTAGCTCAGCAACGTAGGCCTTGGCAACGAGAGGCGCATACTTTTCTGTACCTGGCACCATCTTTGTCACGATTTCTACGAGCGGAATACCGGCGCGGTTGTAATCCAGGAGTGAGTAGTCGGCTCCGTGAATTCGACCTGTAGCGCCACCCATATGAAGAGACTTTCCAGTGTCTTCCTCCATATGAACTCGCTCGATTTCGACACGGAAAGTGCGCATACCATCGTCAGTTTCAACTTCAACATCTAGATAACCATTAAAACAAATAGGTTCGTCATACTGACTGATCTGGAAGTTCTTTGGCATATCTGGATAGAAGTAGTTCTTGCGAGCAAATCGACACCAGGTAGCAATATCACAATTTAACGCAAGGCCAATCAGGATGGTGGACTCAATCGCGCGCTCATTCACGAAAGGAAGCGAACCAGGCATGCCTAAACAAACTGGACAGACTTGGGTATTCGGTTCAGCACCAAAAACGGTGGCACACCCGCAGAACATTTTGGAATTTGTGTTGAGTTCTACGTGTACTTCGAGACCGAGTGTGGGTTCGTACTTAGCGATCACATCGTCGTAATCCAACATCGCCTCACTCATCGCACACCTCCCGTCAACGAAGGGACCTTGTTCATAATTGGACCGCCCCACGCTTCATTGAAAGCGGCTTCGAGTGCGCCGCCCACTCGGTAGAGGCGATCATCAGCCATGGCCGGAGCGATGATTTGCAGGCCGACTGGCAAGCCGTCTTCGGGCGCCAATCCACATGGGATGCTCATCGCGCAATTTCCAGCCAAGTTCACCGGGATAGTCGCGATGTCATTGAGATACATCGCCAAAGGATCATCGGCCTTTTCACCAATCTTAAAAGCTGTGGTGGGAGATGTCGGTGAAATTAAAACATCTACTTGAGCAAATGCAGCGTTGAAATCATTAATAATGAGTGTTCGAACTTTTTGTGCGCTGCCGTAATAGGCATCGTAGTAACCAGAAGAGAGCGCATACGTACCCAGAATGATGCGTCGCTTTACTTCTGGACCAAATCCAGCTTCGCGCGTGAGATTCATCACCTCTTCTGCGCTACGTGCACGATCATCACCTACTCGCAATCCAAATCGCATGGCATCAAAACGTGCCAAGTTCGATGAACACTCGCTGGGGGCGATGAGGTAGTACGCCGGAAGTGCGTACTCGAAGTGTGGACAAGAGACCTCGATAATCTCGGCACCAAGACCGCGCAATACTTCAACAGATTCATTAAATCTCTGAAGAACTCCTGCTTGATAACCCTCGCCGCCAAGTTCACGAACCACACCAATACGCATTCCTTTCACATCACGCATCTTGGCTGCTGCCACAACGGCAGGGACGGGGGCATCAATACTGGTGGAGTCATAAATATCGTGCCCTCCAATAATTTCATGAAGGAGCGCGGCGTCGAGCACCGTGCGCGCACAAGGGCCTGCTTGATCAAGACTGGAAGAGAAAGCCACCAGGCCGTAACGAGAAACGCCACCATAGGTGGGTTTTACTCCGACAGTTCCGGTAACGGCAGCTGGCTGGCGAATCGATCCACCGGTATCAGTACCAATAGCTAGAGGTGCTTCGAATGCAGCAAGGGATGCTGAGGATCCACCACCGGAACCACCTGGAATTCGAGTGAGATCCCATGGATTATGCGTGGGGCCATAAGCCGAGTTCTCGGTAGAAGAACCCATCGCAAATTCATCCATGTTGGTTTTGCCAAGAATAACAACGCCCGCATTCTTTAATTTAGTAACAACCGTGGCATCGTAAGGCGGGCGCCATCCTTCAAGAATCCTGGAACCGCAGGTGGTCGGTACACCTTTTTGTACCATCACATCTTTAAGTGCTAACGGGACGCCTGCGAGCGGAGAGAGTTTCTCTCCCCTGGCGCGGGCGGCATCTACTGCACGCGCTTGAGCAAGAGCGCCCTCCGTATCGATATGAAGAAAGGCGTGAACTTTTTCATCTACTTCGGCGATGCGTGAGAGGTGAGCTTGGGTTAAAGCTTCAGATGTGATCTCCCCAGTTGCAACAGCGGCAGCCATTTCATATGCGTTTTGAGTGATCATTACTCTTCACCCAAAATCTGTGGCACCCGGAAGCGTTGCTCTTCACTTGCCGGGGCTCCCGAAAGCGCCTCTTCCGGAGTGAGCGAAGGGCGAATGACATCAGGCCGGAATACATTCTTGAGTGGGAGTGGGTGCGAAGTGGGAGCCACATCGGCGCCGGCAACTTCTTGCACGCGAGCCACCGCTCCGAGGATCACCTCAAGTTGTCCTGCTAAGTGGTCGATCTCACTCGCCTCGAGTTCGATTCGAGCCAATTGGGCGAGGTGGGCAACATCGGCACGAGAGATCATGGGCTGAGCCTACCGAAGTGTCAGAAGAGCGAAAAATCGCCTACATGCCTTCGGAAAGGAGGCGCTCGAATCCGACTTCATCAAGCACCGGCACGCCTAACTCAATCGCCTTATCAAACTTTGATCCGGGAGCCTCACCCACCACAACATATGCCGTCTTCTTGGAGACCGATCCGCTTGCCTTACCCCCACGAGCAACAATGGCAGCGGCAGCCTCATCTCGATTAAAATTCGATAATGACCCGGTCACCACAATCGACATGCCTGCCAAAGTTTGTGCAAGTATTTCTAATTCACCTTGCTCCATCAGCACACCGGCACTTGCCCATTTAGTGACAATGTTGCGATGCCACTCCTCTTCAAACCACTCAACTACAGATTCAGCGATGATCACGCCTACCCCATCGACATCGGCTAATTCTTCGACCGTTGCTTTTGAAATCTTCTCCACAGATCCGAAACGAGTCGTTAAAGCTTGCGCCGCAGTGGGACCTACATGCCGGATAGAAAGTGCCACAATCACGCGCCACAAAGGACGGCTCTTTGCTTCCGCCAGCGCAGTGACAAAGCGTTCTGCAATCGCTGAGAGTGATCCGTCTTTCTTAGTGAAGAAGGTGGAGCGCTCCAAATCTTGGAGCGTAAGCGCGAAAAGTTCGCTCTCATCTTCGACTAAGCCATCGACAAGTAAGGCTTGCGCGGCTTCGTATCCCAGCACGTCGATGTCAAGAGCCGCCCGCGAACCTAAGTAGTAGAGCCGCTCCCGCAATTGTGCCGGACAGTTTCGCGAATTAGGGCAACGCAGATCAACATCGCCATCACTCATTTGTCGAAGCTCTGATCCGCACTCGGGACACTCACTCGGCATCACAAAGGGCGTTTCTTTACCGGTACGGGAACTTACGACAGGCCCGATGATCTCTGGAATAACATCGCCAGCTTTACGAAGCACCACAGTATCCCCGATAAGTACACCCTTACGCTTCACTTCGTCGCTGTTATGTAGCGTGGCCGAGGAAACTGTTGAGCCTGCCACTCGCACAGGTTCAAGAAAGGCATAAGGAGTCACCCGCCCGGTGCGTCCTACATTTACACGAATCTCCAGGAGTCTGGTGGTGACTTCCTCCGGTGGATATTTGAACGCGATTGCCCATCGAGGGGCTCGCGAAGTGGAACCTAGGCGATCCTGCATTGCTCGATCATCTACTTTGATTACGATGCCATCGATTTCATGTTCGAGATCATGACGATGCGTTTGGTACTCCGAAATGAATGCGAGGACTGCGTCGACTGAGTCGAAGACCTTATAACGAGGGCTCGTAGGCAGCCCCCACTCGGCGAGGTGAGTGTATGCATCACTTTGTGAAAGAAAGCGCGTACCTTCAAGGGCACCTACTCCATGCACAAGCATGCGAAGTGGTCGAGAAGCTGTGATCTTTGGATCTTTTTGTCGAAGTGAGCCAGCAGCGGCGTTACGAGGATTTGCAAATGGCGCTTTTCCAATAGCTACGAGCGACGCATTCAACTCCTCAAAAAGTTTATTCGGAAAGAAGACCTCGCCACGCACTTCGACCATTACCGGGAAATTGGTTCCGGAGAGTTGATCAGGGACGCCTTGAATAGTGCGCACATTCAGCGTGACATCTTCACCAGCCATTCCGTTCCCTCGAGTAAGGGCGCGCACTAGCTTCCCCTCTTCGTAGAGCAAGTTGATTGCTAATCCATCGATTTTGAGTTCAGTAAGCCACTTAATAGCGTCAGTGCCCGCGTCCTTAATGACACGTTCGCTCCATACTTTGAATTCATCCTTGTTGAAGACGTTGTCGAGACTCATCATTTTCTCTTTATGAGAAATCGTTTCAAAACTTGTAGAGAATCCACCACCCACGTGCTCAGTCGGCGAATCACTTGATTTCAGATCGGGATGCTTCTTCTCTAATTCAAGAAGTTCATTCCAAAAAGAGTCATACTCCCCATCACTAATCTGAGGATCGTCTAAGACGTAATAGCGAAATTGGTGATCGCGAATTTGCTCGGCAAGTTCAAGCATCCGTTGCGCTGGCTTCACTCGGATCTCTCCTGCAATTCCTGTGACACTTCAGAAAGGTGCTTGGTACTCTTCTGGACGTATTGTGGCGAGGCTCCAGCCAATCCACATCGATGCGTAAGCGCCATGCCACCTCGCGGAAGTCCGATATTGCGCGCCAAGTTCTGCACGAAAGTTACGCTAGTCGAGACGGGTGGCAAGTGCCCATCAACTCCCCCAAGAATGCCGAACCAGATCGATTTTCCACGGTCATCCATCTCGGCAAGCAGATCATATTCAGCTCGGCCGACCAAAGTGGCATCTATTGAGAGCGCATTCACGGCGGTGCGCCCAATCAATTCAATGGGCACATTCTCCGCACACGAGTGCATGACCAATTCGTTGTCGCGGGCGAAGAGCGCAACCAGAGAGATAACTTCATCCTGGCTGGGAATTCGAATGCGCCCAAAACCGGATGCACTCTTGATAGCTCCACGCATGATTTGGGTGATCAATGGCTCATCAAGTTGGAGAACAATTGACGAAACTCCGGGCAATCGTCGGCGTAGATCTGCGACCATCAACTCGACACCATAGGCAAGAGATTGCGCGACATCCTTAGTAGCTATTTCATCAGAGAGAATTGCACCCGCTCTGGAGGTTTCGAGCAGCGCGGCTAGTGTGAGAGGGCCAGCTACTTGAATTTTAATCCGGCCTTCGAAGCCATCGAATATTTCGTGAAACGCATCAACGCTATGAGACATTGCCCCTTGGGATCGACGTTCATCTGCGCCAGCTTTATCAACGATTCGCCAACCTGATGGTTGAAGATCGACGTGAAGATCGTGCAGCATGCCAGCCGAGCGGCCAATGAAGTCGCTGCCTACTCCTCGGTCTGGAAGCTCTGGAATAAATGGCAGTTCTGCGAAGAGATCAAAAACCAATTGCGTCGCATGCTCTGGGTTTTCTCCACTGAGTGAACCTATGCCGGTAATCAGCACGATTAAAGTGTTGCCGTCACAGTTGCCGAGCCCACCACGCGGTCTTCGTCGTACACGACAACCGCCTGCCCTGTTGCCAGGCCATGCAAAGGCTCATCAAGTAGGACCGTGAGAGCGTCACCAACGAACTCGTATGTGCACGCAATGGCCGCGCCATGCGCGCGCACTTGGGCAAAGCCGCGATGGACGCCTTGTGGAGTTGGACCGCACATCCGGAGTTTCTCTCCATGAATTGTGGAGACCGCGAGGGCTTCATGCGCTCCTACCACAATAGTATTTGAGACTGGCTCTATTTTGAGCACGTACCGGGCTCGACCATCGTCAGAAGGTTGTGAAATACCCAAACCTTTGCGTTGCCCGATGGTGTATGTAAATGCGCCTTGATGCGTACCGAGACGATTTCCTTCTTCATCGACGATGGGGCCTTCAGCTACTCCTAAACGATCACGCAACCATCCAGCGTTATCTCCAGAGGGGATGAAGCAGATGTCGTGACTGTCGGGCTTGTTGGCCACACTTAATCCTCGACGCTCTGCCTCTTTGCGAATCTCTTCCTTTGGCGTATCCCCGAGTGGAAAGAGTGAATGTCGAATCTGTTCAGGTGTAAGTACTGCTAACACATATGACTGGTCCTTGCCGTGATCAACCGCACGATGCAAAGTGGGCGCTTTGGCGGACCCACGTAATTGCGCATAATGTCCGGTGACCACTGCGTCGAATCCCATTGCGATTCCACGATTTAGTACCGCTTCAAACTTGATCTTCTCATTGCACCGCAGACAAGGATTAGGAGTATTTCCAGCGGCATATTCAGAGATGAAATTCTCCACTACGTCAGCACGGAACTCTTCAGCCATGTCCCAGATGTAGAAGGGAATGCCAATCACGTCTGCCGCTCTGCGCGCATCTCGCGAATCTTCGATCGTGCAACAACCACGAGCACCTGAGCGATACGCCTGCGGATTGGCAGAGAGCGCGAGGTGCACGCCAACTACATCGTGGCCTGCCTCTACTGCTCGGGCGGCCGCGACCGCGGAATCCACGCCACCACTCATTGCTGCAATAACTCGCATGGGAGTAATTATCGCTTACTTACCTGGCCAGCTCTACGAGCACGCTCAACCACTCCGCCGATCACGCTCACTAAGGCATCTACATCGGCTGAAGTTGAGTTGAATCCCAGGGAGAAGCGCAGGGAGGCGCGTGCCTCGGGCTCACTCATTCCCATAGCCACCAGCACGTGACTGGGCCGTGGTACTCCCGCGCTGCAGGCAGAGCCAGTCGACGATTCAATTCCTTGAGCGTCAAGTAGCAAAAGGAGTGCATCTCCTTCGGCTCCTGCAAATGTAAAGTGTGCAATTCCCGGAAGTGTGTCTGCATCGCCATTAGATCGCGAATCAGGAACTTCAGCCAGTACTCGTGCAGTGAGATCGGCGCGAAGGGCGCTCATTCGCACCGCACGCTCAGATAAGTGATCGTGAGCTTCTTGCGCTGCCACACCCAATGCACGAATGGCGGGTGTGTCTAATGTTCCGCTTCGAATATCTCGCTCTTGTCCGCCGCCATGCAACACGGGAGTCAACTTAAGATTCTTCTTTACGATGAGCGCACCTATTCCAAGCGGCCCACCAATCTTGTGACCGCTAATGGTGAGTGCATCAATATCGAGATCCTCAAACGAGAGTGGCACTTTTCCAAACGCTTGCACAGCATCTGTGTGAACGGGGATTCCATATTTATGAGCTGCTTCAATAATACGAGTTATCGGTTGCAAGGTACCGACTTCGTTATTTGCAAACATTACGGTAACTAAAGCAACCTTTGGGTCTCTTTCAATTTCAGCCACTAATTCATCGACGTCGAGTTGCGCCCGCTCATTTACCGACACCCATGTCACCTGTGCGCCTTCATGGTCCACTAACCACTGAATCGGGTCCATCACTGCATGATGTTCGATTGATGAGGAAATGATCCTGTTATTGGCCGGATCTTCTTGTACGCGCTTCCAATAAAGGCCCTTTATCGCCAGGTTATTGGCTTCGGTACCTGAACCAGTGAGCACTATCTCGCCCGGGGTGGCATCTATGGCCCGAGCAATTGCCTCACGAGCTTCTTCAACGACTTTACGTGCACGCCGCCCCGATCCATGGAGGCTGGAAGCATTACCTAATTTGCCCAGTTCATCGACCATCGCATTTCGAGCAGTGTCAGACATGGGGGTAGTCGCCGCATGATCAAGGTATGTGCTCATCGCGACAACTTCAAGATTTGCGCGCCTGGACTCCTGCCGCAGCCTGCGGCACCACATTGAATAGATCGCCCACAACACCAAAATCTGCAAGTTCAAAGATTGGCGCATCGGCATCTTTGTTTATCGCGACGATGGTCTTGCTGGTTTGCATTCCCGCGCGATGTTGAATCGCACCAGAAATTCCACACGCTACATAAAGTTGTGGGCTCACTGTCTTCCCTGTTTGCCCCACTTGATTCGAGTGTGGATACCAACCGGCATCGGTGGCGGCCCGGGATGCACCTACAGCGGCACCTAAAGCATCAGCGAGAGACTCAACTGGGCCAAAATCTCCGTTAGTGCCTCGGCCACCAGAAACGATGATCGATGCCTCCGTTAATTCTGGCCGACCGCCCTTCACTGGAGCCTGGCGGCTAGTAACTTTCACTCCGCTAGAGGTGTGATTAATAGGTACATCAATAATCTCTGGAGAGCTTTCTGCAGCTACTGGTTCGCAAGCGTTAGGGCGCACGGTGATCACAGGTGCTCCATGAGTGACCCTAGAGTGCACCACTGTTGATCCACCGAAGATCGATTGCGTTGCCGAGAAGTCTGACGCGAGTTCAATCGCATCGGTGATAATTCCACTACCCAGACGTACAGCCAGGCGCCCAGCAATCTCTTTTCCTTTAGCACCCGAAGTAAGAAGGATCGCCGCGGGAGAGGATGATCGTGCGATGCTCGCGAGCGCATCGACCGAAGGAGTGATGGGGTGTCCATCAACGGCTTCAATGATCGAAAGTTTTGCGGCACCGAATTGCGCAGCAACTGCACGAGATGCGTCTGCTTCTCCAGCACGGACGACAGCAACTGCATGCACAGCGCCAAGTGCGCGAGCGGCCGTGAGCAATTCACCTGCGGCGCGAGAGACTAGACCTGCATTGTGATCGATGAGTACCAGAACTTCAGCCACAGCGCTACCTACACAATCTTCTTGTCAGCAAGGAATGAGACCAATTCGTTTCCACCATTACCCTCGTCCACAACTTTGATACCGGCGCTACGTGGTGGACGCAGCGCGGCATCTAAAACTGAACTCCAAGAGCTTGCGCTACCTACTTGATCAGCAGCAAGGCCGATATCAGCAAGTGTGTGCGTTTCTATTGACTTCTTCTTCGCCGCCATAATGCCCTTAAAAGATGGGTAGCGAGGCTCGTTAATCTTTTCAATCACCGAGACCACACATGGAAGTGGTGCTTCCATTTCCTCCACACCTTCATCCGTCATGCGCTTGATGCTGACGGTATTTGCAGACACGTCAATCTTCAATTCTCCAGCGAAGGTGAGCTGTGGCCATCCGAGGCGCTCGGCCAACATGGCAGGAACCACACTCATGCGTGCATCGGTTGATTCAGTCCCGCAGAGCACAATATTTGCACCACTACTTTCAATCGCCTTTGCCAGCACCAGCGAGGTAGCAAGAGCATCCGAACCAGCAAGGGCGTCATCGCTGATCAAAATTGCATTATCGGCACCCATGGAGAGTCCCTTACGAATTGCCTCAGTAGCGCGGTCTGGACCCATGGAGAGCAACGTGATGGAGTGCTCGCCGCCTTCACCATTGCCACCTGAGTTCTCGCAGATGCGTAATGCTTCTTCGATGGCGTACTCATCAAGATCATTAAGGACGGCATCTACTCCAGCGCGGTCGAGACGGGAGTCGGCTCCCAGTTTCTTTTCGGCCCAGGAATCTGGAACCTGCTTCACACACACCAGAAACTTCACAAGACTCCCCTGTCGCACACCTTCATATTTATATGTCTGATGTTACCAATCACGTGCCCAACTGCCATATTGAAAACGGATGTGACCCTAGTTATACAGGTGATTCAGGGTCGAGTTCACATTCTGGTCTCTCGTACTTCTTAACGCCCCTTGAATTGCGCCTTGCCGGGCCCATGAGCAATAAAGGACTCCATTCCGATGGCGCGATCTTCGGTGGCGAAAAGGTCAGCAAAGGCTTCTC
>JBAXIG010000023.1:0-21492 GCA_037138535.1 Actinomycetes bacterium | reverse complement strand
GGTGAAAGTACGAATCACCCGAGCATCACTTCAAGAAGTCAGGAACGTCAAGATCGTCAGCGGACTCTTCAAAAATGATTTTGCGACGCGATGAAAGGGGTGCAGGTGACTCATCGAGCCCCGCGGCAAGATCCACTTCGACATCGGTCGATTCCTCAGGTTCATCACGTAGCTCGTCTTCCACAACTGGAGGAGGTGTCACCACTCGAGTCGGTTCGCCGCCATCAAAGCCAGCCGCAATCACGGTGACTCGTACTTCATCTCCTAAGACATCGTCGATAACAGCACCGAAAATAATGTTGGCATCGATATGGGCAGCCTTTGCCACCAATTCGGCGGCCTCGTTGATTTCGAAGAGACCTAGATCTGACCCACCGGCGATGGAGAGCAAAACTCCACGAGCACCGTCAATTGATGCCTCAAGGAGCGGACTTGAAATTGCGCTCTCCGCCGCGCGAATGGCGCGACCTTCTCCGCGCGCCGAACCAATCCCCATCAGTGCCGAGCCAGCGCCCTGCATGACGCTCTTCACATCTGCGAAGTCAAGGTTGATAAGACCAGGGGTGGTAATCAAATCAGTGATGCCTTGCACGCCAGATAGCAGTACTTGATCCGCACTCTTAAAGGCGTCTAGGAAAGTGATGGCACGATCGGAAATCGAAAGAAGTCGGTCATTAGGAATGACAATCAACGTATCTACTTCGCTTCGAAGTTTTTCGATTCCCTCTTCAGCTTGTGCGGTACGACGCTTTGCTTCAAAACTAAAAGGTTTGGTCACCACACCAATTGTGAGCGCACCAAGTTCACGTGCAATACGTGCCACGATAGGTGCGCCACCAGTTCCGGTGCCGCCACCCTCGCCAGCTGTCACAAAGACCATATCTGCGCCGCGCAAAACCTCTTCGATATCTTCGGCATGATCGTTAGCAGCTTGCTCACCCACTGAAGGAGCAGCACCAGCACCTAGCCCGCGCGTCAATTCACGACCGATATCTAGTTTGACGTCAGCATCACTCATGATGAGTTGCTGCGCATCCGTATTGATGGCGATAAATTCCACGCCTTTGAGACCAGCTTCGATCATGCGATTGACAGCATTGACGCCACCTCCCCCGATGCCTACTACTTTGATGACGGCGAGGTAATTCTGCGGTGCAGCCACTTCGACTCCTATGCTGATGATTAATGCGTACCGGACTTGCACTACCAATAGGAAGGCTCAACCTCTAGTTGAGAATGACCCTTTTGTCCTATTTCATCCGTACGTTAAGCCTCCTCGAGGGAAGGCGCAATGACCATGGTGGGTGTGTCGCAGGGAAAAGAATTCAGGGCGCAGTGCTTAGCGCGTGGTGGGCGAAAGTGGAGCGCTCACGTCAATCTTCTTTGCTCGTGTTTTCAACAGGACGCGCAAAACTTTAATTTTAGTTGCACTGTCATCACTACTTCCCCACGTAATTCGCGTCTTACCAATCGTAAATTCAATCAAATCATTCGACCGAGCGGTCAAAGTGACTATCTGACTAGCTAGATCTGCGGGTAATGAGCAATAAATCGAGACTGCAGCTTTGATACCTGCGGTTTCGCGCCCCGTAATGACGGGAAGATCACTTGGCGGCGTGGCCACATTTGCAAAGGGCAATCCATCTTCACCATAAAGTTGGTAGGCACCATTGAAATAAACTGCGGCAATAGCATCCTTCTCTTTCACAACTATCGTGATAGTTGATGGCCAGCTTCGTTTCAACGTAATTGATTCAATCTTGGGATATTTCTTCTTGAGCTCAGAAAGGGTCGATACATGAGCTCTCGCCATTTTCTCGCCAACTCGAATGCCCGATTCGGCGATGAGTTGCTTTCCTTTGAGAGCACTACTGGCAGCGATGCCCTCTACATGGATAGTGCGCACTGTTAAAAGTGATGACCAGCCGAGGATCCACGCAAGGAGCACGAAGGTGACAGACAAGGCGATAAGCACGCGAAACCTTCTCAACTCCTAGCCACCACTGCGAGTTGTTCGAGAATGGCAGGACCTAACAAGGTGACGTCGCCAGCACCCAAAGTGAAAATATAATCTCCTGGTTGTGAAATTTTCGCAGCCCACTCACTGACATCGAGAAAGCTAGGAAGGAACGTAGCCCCTGGAATAAGAGCGGCTAATCTCATGCCACTTACTCCAGGAAGGGCACTTTCACCGGCACCATAAACGTCCATGATGGCTACTTCATCAGCTACCGTCAGAGCTGAAGCAAATTCGCTCATGAAAGCTTGTAACCTTGAAAAACGGTGGGGTTGAAAGATTGCAATAATCCGTCCTCGAGGCGCAACTTCACGTGCGGCTTTCAAGGTCGCAATTATTTCGGTGGGGTGATGCGCGTAGTCGTCCACAACTGTGACCTTGGATACCATGCCTCGAATATCAAAACGACGACGTGCACCGGCAAATTCTGCCAACCCTTTACGCACCCCCTCCATAGAAAGACCATACTCAGCCGACATGGCAATTACCGCAGCAGCATTCAAGGCATTGTGAACGCCAGGAACCTGTAGTGCGAATGACCCCAACTTCCGCCCGCGCAAATGAGCAGAAAATATGGATCCAGCATTTACAGGATGATATTCGGAGATAACCAAATCATTTGTAGCAAACAAGCCATATGAAACAACTTGTCGATCAAACTTTGCTAGCAACCGTTGCACACCTGCATCATCGCCGCAGAGAACTAGCGAATTGGATACTGAATGCGCAAACTCGAGGAATGAATTGTCAATCTCTGTCAATGAGGTGAATTGATCCATATGATCGGCTTCAATATTGGTGATAATCGCAGAATCCGGCGCATATGCGAGAAAAGACTTATCCGATTCATCTGCCTCTATTACGAAGAAATCGCCATTTCCGTGATGTGCATTACTTCCAGCGCTCCCCAACCCAGCACCTATCGCATATGAGGGATCAAGTCCAAGTGATTGAAGAGTCACCGCTGTCATCGACGTAGTCGTGGTCTTTCCATGCGTGCCAGCTACCGCCACACTCTTTCGCCCCACCAGCAGAGTCGCCAAAGCTTCGGAGCGATGAATAATTTCGCAGGGCATCGTGTGGGCTTCGATTAATTCAGGATTATCGACCGAAATCGCGGTCGAGGTGATGACGACTGCCACAGGTATCCCAAATTGCAAGAGGTTCACCGCTGCATGGCCTATCGCTACTCGTGCACCCAAAGCACGTAAGGCATGAATCTCCTGAGTCTCGCGAGTATCGGAACCACTTACTTGAAATCCGCGCGCAAGTAGGACGCGAGCAATTCCACTCATACCCGAACCACCGATTCCTACTAGATGAACCGGACCAAGCGATGAGTCAAGCTTCACTCTCATCGGACCTGCACAATAATTTCGGTCGCCATCTCGTGTGCTCCAGCGCAGGAATGCAGAGATACCGGAAGCTTTGCGTAGGCCGACCTCATTTTGGAAAGTTCCGTCGAATTACCGATGAGGCGAGTGACCTCAGTAAATAGGCGACTTTCAAGGGCGTCATCTTCGTGAAACACGAGGGCAGCGCCCAACCCCGCGGCAGGCGCAGCGTTAGCCCCTTGTTCGCCATTGCCATGCCACAGTGGAATAAAGATTGCCGGAACTTCAAAGCGTGAAATCTGCGCTACGGCCCCGGCTCCAGCACGTGAAATAACCAAGTCCGCCGCCGAAAGCGCCACATCCATCCGCTCAATATATGGCAGGGGCCGGTACCGCGATGAGGCCTCCGGTAGGTCCACATCGTGGCCAAGAGAGTGAACGATCGAGTACTCCAGTGGTCCCGCGCCAGAGAGCATTTTGCTCACCATAGTGTTGAGTCTTCGCGCGCCTAGCGATCCACCGATGATCAACACAGTCGGAAGATCTGCGGGTACGTCAAAAAATCGCTTAGCTTCTGCTCGATCCATGGGAATTAATTGCATATTCTTGCGAAGCGGAAGAGCCATCAACCGGGCGTTCTTAATCAGATTCTCCGCGCGTGGATAACTTACAAAAGCCACAGCACCTAGACGCCCCGCGAAGCGGTTTGCTAATCCTGGAAGCGCATTCGCTTCATGAACGATGCGCGGCACTCGCTCCAGAAAAGCCGCAAGAATGCCAAAGGCCGAAACGTACCCACCAAAACCGACAACGACGTCGAAATCTCGAACAATGCGTCGGGCTCTATGAAGGTTAAGAAATGCACGCGCTGGCCATGCGAAGGATGACAGAGAAAATCGACGCGGAAATGGAAGTTTCGCTATCATCACTAACGGATAGCCCGCCGAAGGCACCAATCTGGACTCGATTCCAGCCTGAGTTCCCATAAAAGTAATACTCGCCGTGGGAGAGAGATCCTTGAGAGCCTCTGCGGTTGCAAGCGCTGGGTCAACATGTCCAGCACTTCCACCAGCAGCAAAGAGCACCTTCATGGACGTGCTCGATCATGAGCAATTCTGAGAAGGATTGCGATGGCCGCCAAGGTAGAGATTAACGATGACCCGCCGTATGAAACAAATGGCAAAGGCACCCCAACAACTGGAAAGACTCCTATTGCAGAACCCATATTTATGAGGGCTTGAAAAACTATCCAGGTAGTAACACCTACTGCTATGAGCCGAGAAAAATTGTCTTTCACGCGCATGGCGAGCGAACAACCACACCAGAGGACAACTCCGAAGATCACCACCACCATCAGCGTGCCAAAGAGGCCCACCTCTTCACCGATTACAGCAAAGATGAAGTCTGTATGTGCTTCCGGACCAAGGTTGCCCCACTTTTGACTACCCGCCCCTAACCCCACTCCAAAGAGACCCCCAGAAGCCAACGCCATAATTCCGTGAGCCGGTTGCCACCCAGCAGATTGGTAATTCGCCACCGAAAATGGATCAAGGAGCGCGGTAAATCTCTTCAACCTATGAGATTGGCTTACCACAAGAGCTGCGGTGCCCAACATCGCAAGCATTCCAAAGAGCGAGAGCGCGCGACCAGAAATCCCAGCGGCAAAGAGCATCGCGAAGAGAGTTGCAAAGACGATGATTGCCGTACCCAAGTCTTTACCGGCCAGCACAAGTATAAGTACTGGCGCTGCACCAAAGAGCGCCCGAACCAATCGATCCATCAGGGGAATCCCGCCTCGGGTCAAGGCATCAGCAACCCAAAGTACTAACGCGAGTTTACCAAACTCGCTTGGCTGGAATCGTATGGGACCAAACTCCAGCCAGTTGCGATTCCCGTTAACATTGACACCAAGTGGCGTGAAAATAAGTAGTTGCAATGCGCAGGACCCCACGACTGCCAGCGGGGCGAGTTTACGATAAATAGGAGTCGGAATCTTAAACGCTAAAAATGCAAAAGCGCTGCCAATTCCCAGGAAGAACAACTGCTTGAGAACGATAGAAAAACTAGAACCAGAAGATTTGATAGATGCCACCGAAGAAGCAGATAACACCATCGTTATTCCAATCACGCATAGCGCGATCGAAGATCCCAAAAGGAGAGGAAAATATCGTCGATCGCTAGCGAGCGCGCTCTTAGACATGGCTACCTTCCCGAACTGCATCTGCGAAGAAATTTCCCCGCTCTGCGTACGAAATGAATTGATCCATCGAAGCACATGCAGGTGCCAGGAGAACCGTATCCCCGATACCAGCCAATTCGTGCGCTCGAGCGACGACATTGCGCATCAACTGCCTGCCTTGTTCAGCAGGGGTTGGGTCGACATGTACATCAATTCTTTCCACCGCAATATGGGGTGCATGCTTCGCCAGAGACTCAGCGATACCTTCTCGATCCCGTCCAATAAGTAAAGCAACTTTGATGCGCTTGCCACACTCGATTACTAATTGATCTACAGAGGCACCCTTAAGTAGACCACCTGCTACCCATATGACGTTGTCGAAAGCTTTGAGGGAAGCGATTGCTGCGTGCGGGTTGGTCGCTTTCGAATCGTTTATCCATTTTACTCCACCCTCATTCAAAATTTCAGCGATGCGGTGAGATCCTGGGGTAAACGCGCGAAGACCCGCCGCGACAGAAACTTCTGCGACACCAATACTCCGAGCCAACGCGCTGGCAGCTAGGGCGTTTAGCACGTTATGTGGTGCGAAGGGTTTAATATCTCCTAATTCAGCAAGCGACACCGCGGCATGATCTGGATCTTCCACAAAGGCGCGATCTACTAAGAGTTCCTCCACCACTCCCAATTCCCCACGCTTCGGAGAATTTAGGGTGAATAGTACATCGGGGGTAAATCCAGCGAGGTCAAGCATAGAATTCAAAAGTTTGTCATCGCCATTGCAAATCGACGTATCCGAGGCCGCTAGAAGCTCAATCTTTGTCTGCGCATACTCACTAAGGGAGCCGTGCCAATCAATATGATCCTCGGCCACATTCAGCAGCGCTGAGGCTCGAGGGTGCGCACTCTTCATTCGAGCAATTTGAAACGATGACAACTCAATTGCCAAGACGTCGTACGGCTCATCATCTAACACCGCCGAGATCAACGGGTATCCCACATTGCCGCAAGCCACCGAGTTAAGACCTTCGGCGGCCAAAATAGATTGCAACATCTCAGTAGTGGTTGTCTTCCCGTTCGTGCCGGTCACCGCCAACCAGAGCGGCGCTGGCTGGCTAAGGCGCTCGGCACGAAATTGCGCCACCTCCCACGCAAAATCAACTTCGCCAACAACATCGACGCCAGAAAGAAAGAGCGGGTGGTCTAATTTCCAACCAGGAGAGGCATAAATACGTTCGAAATTCGACATCTGCCCCAGCGCATCTCTCGTCAAGAGTGAAGAGATACCCGCTTGGGATAATTCCACCGCAATATGTGCGGGCAATGGTGCATCAACTACGACGGTGACGTCATGCCCTTGATCTTTCACCGCCTGAGCCAGCGCCAATCCAGTACGTCCCGCTCCGGCGACTATGACTCGGCTCATGTGGTTACCCACGCCCCATAGAAGAGTCCCAGGCCACTAGCTACACAGAGTCCAGCGATAATCCAGAAGCGAATAACAATCGTCACCTCGCCCCAACCAATCAACTCAAAGTGATGTTGGAGCGGGGCCATTCGAAAAATTCGTTTACCTCTGGTCAATTTGAAGTAACCCACCTGAAGGATGACCGAGAGCGTGATGATTACGAAGAGTCCGCCCAGAAGCGCCAATAAGCCTTGGGTGCGGCTGGTAATCGCCAGCCCAGCGAGCGCGCCGCCGAGTGCAAGAGAACCAGTATCGCCCATGAAGATTTGTGCCGGGCTCGCGTTCCACCAAAGAAACCCAAAACAGGCGCCCATGAGTGCGGCAGCCACTATTGCAATATCAAGTGGATCTCGCACGTCGTAGCACTTTGGACCTGGATTGACCCAGCAGCCCTGCCCAAACTCCCAGACACCAATCAGAATGTAGGAGGCGAAAGTCATCACACTAGTTCCGGTCGCAAGTCCATCCAGACCGTCAGTCAGGTTTACGCCGTTACTTGCTGCAGCAATCATGAGAAAGACCCAGACGATTACGAGAATTACTGGTAACGCAACCGAAGTATCTCGCACAACCGAGAAGTGAAGCGAGACTGGAGTCAAACCATGTTCATCAGGGAAACGTAAACCCAGCACCGCGAAGCCCACGGCGACCAGCGATTGCCCAGCGATCTTGGTGCGCGCGCGCAGCCCAAGAGATCGTTGCCGAGAGACTTTAAGCCAATCATCTAAAAACCCGACGAACCCGAGCCCTGTCATCAAGGACAGCACCAAAATACCTGAGGCCGTGAAGTGGTGGGAAGTAAGTAGATGAGAACCAAAGTAGGCAATGAGCGTTGCCACGATGATGACGGCACCGCCCATGGTGGGGGTGCCACGTTTTGTATGGTGAGCTGACGGGCCATCATCACGAATGATCTGACCGTAGCCGCGGCGGACTAATATTCGAATCGCCAGCGGAGTACCAAACATGGTGAAGAAAAATCCAAGCGCCGCAGCGGCGAGTACCCCCTTCACTCCGAACCACCTCCCGCTAGTCGAGCTGCAATACCTTCAAGATGAGTTCCACGAGATGCTTTGACGAGAATGACATCTCGAGAGTGCAGACCCGCCTCGACAAAACGAAGAGCCGCCTCGTGGTCGCCAAAGGAACGGGCATCTTTGTGCCCTTCCAAAAGCGCTGCCTTCACCATGGTCTCTCCAGCCCCACCGATTCCTACCAGCTGAGAAATCTCCAACTGCGCCACTAGCCTGCCGATACTTTCGTGCGCTGATCGACTGGACTCGCCGAGTTCCCGCATTTCCCCCAGGATGGCTACTGCTCGACCAGCTCTTTCCCTCCCTATTTCCGCCACAGTTACTAAGGCGGCGGCCATGCTTTCCGGGTTGGCGTTATAACAATCATTGAGAAGCAAGGCTCCCCCGAGGGTGTGAGAGCGCTCCATTCGCCACTTGCTTAAGGGACGAGCCGCGTTAAGGCCAGTGACCACTTTTTTTGTGTCCAGATTAAGCGATTCACAGATCGCCAATACGGCCTCCGCATTCGCGACCTGATGAGCGCCAGTGAAGTGCAGATGAATCTTCTGGTCATGGAAGAGGAATACCGGTTCTCCATCAATCAACGACATTTTTTCAGCGTGGATCTTTCCGTGTGGGCCAAAGGTGACAACTTGTCCGGGAGCCCGAAGAGCCATATCAATCGTATGTGGATCATACGTTCCAAGGACTGCCACTCCCCCATCAGAGAGCGACTGAACTAATTCGAATTTTGCTTGCGCAATGTTTTCTACGGATCCAAATTCACCAACATGGGCATTCCCTACCACCAGCACAACAGCTACATCGATATCCGCAATTGAGGCTAGCTTCTCAATGTCCCCAATGTGCGTAGCGCCAAACTCAAGAACAAGATATTTAGTCTTTTGACTACATTTGAGAATCGTGAGGGGAAGTCCAATTTCGTTGTTGAAAGAATCTTTGGGCGCGACCGTTTCGTCAAATTGATTGAGTACTTGGAGCAGTATGTCTTTTGTGGTCGTTTTGCCTTGTGAGCCGGTAATTCCCACAACTGTCAGATGTGGCAACCGGGCGCGCACCTCGGCAGCTAGCCGAATGAGCGCAACACCAACATCTGGCACGATAATCGACGAGATTTCAGCAGCACCTAAATCACGTGCCACCAGAGCCAAGGCGGCTCCACTATCTACCGCTGACTGCACATAATCGTGCCCATCAACGTGTTCGCCTGGTAGCGCAACAAAGAGTGAACCGGCTTCAACATCTCTACTATCCATCACTACCGAACCGGAGAAGACGAAATCAGCGCCTTCGAGGCGCCCACCGACCACATCAGCAATCTCACTAGCGCGCATAGCAATCATGATCGCCCACGTTTCGCAAGTATCTCGAGCGCGACTTCGCGATCATCAAAGGGAATGATTACACCATTTACTTCTTGACCTTGCTCATGGCCTTTACCAGCGATTAACACCAAATCCGCGTCAGTAGCTTGGCTAATGGCGTAAGAAATAGCTTCTCGCCGGTCAAGAATTTGTAATCCTTTGAAATTCTCTCCACACATCGCCGCCAAAATTGCAGCCGGATCTTCTGATCGCGGGTTATCGCTGGTGGCTATCGCAAGATCAGCTCCATCTTGCAAGGCACGTCCCATCTCGGGACGTTTGAGTGGATCTCGATCTCCGCCACAACCCAGAACTGCAATGATGCGCCCACGCGTGTGAGAACGAAGCGAGGAAAGAACTCGAGTCACCGCATCAGGGGTGTGTGCGTAATCAACCAAAATTAATGGTGCTCCAGCGCCGACCCGCTCTAAACGACCCGGAACACCAGGGAACCGTCGAAGCAATTCGATTCCCTTTTCCATATTGCCACCAGTCTGTGCGAATGCCACGAGGGCCATAGCCGCATTCATCTGGTTGAAGTCACCTACGAGAGGTGAGTCAAAAATATGGCGCTCGCCACTTGGGCTAGTCAATTGCAAGTCACTGAGGGAAAGTTGCCAATCGCCGACGGTGGTCGAAATTGAAACGGAAGAAATATCACAATTAGCGAAGAGTCGCTTCCCATATGAGTCATCGATGTTGATGAGAGCGCATTCGGAGAAGTTCGAAGTGAAAAGCTTCGATTTAGATAGGAAGTACTCATCCATCGTATGATGAAAATCAAGATGATCCTGAGATAAATTTGTAAATAGTGCGAGCTTGAAATGAATTCCATCTACTCTATGTAGCGAGAGAGCGTGGCTAGAAACTTCCATAGCAACGGCCTTGACGCCAGCATCCCTCATGAGAGCCAACTCCGCTTGCAGCTCACAAGATTCAGGAGTGGTCCGCGCAGTGGGCAAAGAGACCAACTTTCCTTCGGCATAGAAGCGCGCGCCCAGAGTTCCTATCACCCCAGCCGATATTCCGCTCCCGTTCCAGAAATATTCAAGCAGTGACGTAACAGTGGTTTTACCATTTGTGCCGGTGACCGCAACTACCTGCATTGACGTGCTGGGATCCCGATAGACAAAGGAAGAGAGAGTTCCTACCATCTCTCGCGCATTTTCAATTTTTACCAACGGGATTTGCGCACCAGATATTTTTGCACCCTCTTCATCAGTGATGAGAGCTATCGCACCTCGGCTTAATGCATCAGCTACAAAGTGGGCTCCATGGGTATGCTCGCCGGGCAACGCAACAAAGATGAAGCCACTTGATATCTTTGAAGACTCGACCGCAATGCCTTGTATGGGAGTGGTTAACTGGGCAGCCGAGAAACTTTCGGTCGAAGCTCCAAGCAGGTTAATAATATTGTGCATACTTCTCGCCGTGTCATTTTCACTCACGCTTTACTCGCCGTCCTCGTATCGACCTGCGACTGCTGCACTGCCCGCGCCTTCAGTTGCTTCTCGTTCATCGGCAACAACGTTACTGGTTGCGAGGAGGGTGGTATGTGGTAGCTCTTCAAGGCGAAGGACATCACTTCCTTGAATACTGGACCACCAAGCAAGCTGCCAAAGTGCACACCGTGTGGATCTTGAATCGTGACGTTAATAACGAATTTGGGGTTCTCGGCCGGCGCAAAGCCAATGAATGATGCTGTGTAGCCGCGGTATTGGCCAGTGGTATCGATACGATTAGCAGTACCAGTCTTTCCGGCAACTCGATAACCAGGGATGCGAGCACCTGGAGCCGTCCCTTCATCACTCAGAACACTCTCCATCATCAATCGTACTTTCTGCGCGGTTTCGCTGGAAATAATTCGTACGCCTTGAGATGCAGATTTAGGTGAGTAATGCCCGTCTTGGTCTACATAGCCGGCAATCAATGTCGGCTTCACTTGAACTCCATCGTTTGCCATGGTTGCAAAAACACGCGTTGCCTGAATAGTGGTGAGCGAATATCCCTGTCCAAATGCGACAGTGGGGGCGGTCGTGCCAGACCAACGATCCACCGGAGCCAAAACACCGCCGCTCTCCCCTGCTAATTCGATGCCCGTCTGTTTTCCAATACCGAATTTGCTGAGGTAGGAGTAGAGCGTTTTTGGCTTCATTTTTTCGCCCACTTGGATCGTTCCTGTATTGCTCGATTTAGCCAAAATCCCAGCGGTCGTCAGCTTCCACGTGGAGTGCTTGTCGTGATCGCCGAAATAGCGATTCCCTCGCTTGATGCGATCGGGAACTGTGAAGAGCGTGGTAGGAGTGACAGCCTTCTCCTCCAGTGCGGCCGCCATGGTAATCACTTTGCCTGTGGAACCGGGCTCATAAGGGTCAGAGACTGCTGGAGTCGCCAATAAATCTGGTGTAGCTTTTGAAATATTGTTCGGGTCGAAGGTGGGCGCCGTAGCCATCGCCAGAATCTTGCCCGTCGTCGGATCCATCACAATGACTGTTCCTGAAATTGCGCCCGACTCTTTTACCTTTGCCGTGATGGCCTTCTGCGCCACCCATTGGATATCGCGATCAATGGTGAGCCGTACTTCCTGACCAGCAGAGGCGGGCGTGAGCACGTCATGTGCCGTGGCAATTACTTGCCCGCCGCCATTCTGGGCGTAGGTATAAGAACCGTCTTTACCAGCCAAAACAGAATCAAGCTCATACTCCAATCCGCCTCCGCCATGTCCAGATGCACTCACAAATCCCAAGAAACTAGCGCCCAATGCACCAGCTGGGTAATCACGGTGAAAAGCATCTTCTGAAAAAAATCCAGAAATATATTTCCCGTAAGGGCGCTTAGTGTTCTCCGCAGCAATTGCCTCTTTCACAGATTTCCACACAGCGGGGGTGACATCTTTAGTTACGTAAGCAAATCTTCGGTCACCAGTCAATCTACCTTGCACCGTAGAAATCGGTAGAGCTATGAGAGGAGCAACGATCTCCGCAGCACGCGCAGGATCTAGCACGAGTTGTTGGTCAACAGTGATGTTCACCGAAGCAACGCTTCGAGCGAAGGGCACGCCATCTTTATCTGTGATAGCACCGCGCGAGGCGGCGAGTGGGGCAGTTTGATAGAGCTCTCGACTGGCTCGAGAGGCGTAGGTAGATGCACTCACGCCTTGAACTTGTATCAGCCGTCCCGCGATGATGACAAACACCATAATAAAGAGTACATAGACGGCTCGTACCCGCTGATTGTTCGATTTCATTTCTTTACATTCTTTTCAGGGGCGCCGAGAATCGTCTCACTTCCTAGATCAATAAATGCAGGCGCCTCTCCAGTTTTCATGCCCAGCTGCGCAGCACGTTGAGCTAAAATTGTGGGCGAGGATATGCGGGCGGCTTCTTGAGTTATCGCCTCTTCTTGTGCAGAAACCTCTGCGGCATGTCGCTCAAGCTGACTGAGCGTAAAGGCATCCTGTGTGAGCATAATGTTGATGAAGAGCAGCAGTGCGGTTCCAATGCTCAGTACTATCGCCATCAGTTTAATAAACGCTAACGGTCGAATCTGTTGACCAGCAGGAACTCTGAGATCTGGGACTAAGCGCAAGAGGGCACGTTGAGCAGGAACAAATACGTACGCTTGTGCGCCGCGGACTGGATTTGCGAGTGCCATTACGCCGCCACCCGCTCTACCGCACGAAGGCGAGCCGAAGCAGCTCTCGGATTCTCCAAAATTTCACTTTCAGAAGGTGACTCACCCTTGGCAACCGCGCGAAACTTCGCTGCCAAACTTGGCATATCAACGGGCAGATCAATCGGAGTATCTGAAGCCACAGCTGCCATGAAATAGCGCTTCACAATCCGATCTTCTAAGGAGTGATAGGCCATCATGACAACCCGACCTCCCACTTCTAGAACCTGAAGTGATTGGGGAACTGCACGCTCCAAAATTCCCAACTCGTCATTAACTGCTATGCGTAAAGCCTGAAAAGTTCGCTTAGCTGGATTCCCTCCAGTGCGCCGAGTTGCGGCAGGTATGGCGTCGCGCACAATGTCGACGAGCTGAGAGCTGGACGTCAGACGTCCGATCGCACGTTCCCGAAGAATTGCAGATGCTATTCGAGGTGCGAATCGCTCTTCGCCGTATTCACGAAGAATGCGGACGATCTCTGGTGCCGTGTATTCGTTAACAATGATTTCAGCCGTGAGATCATCACGTGGATTCATTCGCATATCCAGACCGCTTTCGCGCGAGTAGGCGAATCCACGAGCCACTTCATCCAGCTGGAGAGAGGAGACGCCGAGGTCACCTAGTACGCCCTGAACTTTTGTAATGTTGTGATTGCGCAATACCTCAACTAATTGATCGTAGGTAGCGCTCACCAAATGAGTGCGATCAGAGAATCGAGCAAGGCGCTCTCCGGCAATTTCGAGAGCCTTGGGATCGCGATCAATGCCGATCAAAGTCAGCTCCGGGAAACGGATAAGAAGAGCTTCGCTATGCCCACCCATTCCAAGAGTCATATCGACACAGACCGCGCCGGCAATATCAAGGGCGGGAGCAAAGAGATCAAGAGAGCGCTGCAAGAGAACCGGCTGGTGCGGATACTCCATCTCTTCCCCCTTTTCACTTCTCTGATGCCTACGGATTACTGCTTTCGTTACTGCTGGCCATCACGAGTGGTCGTTGCCCGGGAGCGGCGCCGGGGAAGTGGCGTCGCTACGCGGGCAACGGCCATCCGTGAAGGAGTTAGAAGATTCCGGGGAATACCTCCGAGGAAATGTCGGCAAATCCCTCTTCTTGAGCGGCCAGGTAAGTCGCCCAGGCTTGGGCATCCCAGATCTCTACGCGGGTATTTGCTCCGATAACCACGCATGCGCGATCGAGAGAGGCGTACTCACGGAGATGAGCTGGAATGGTGATGCGGCCTTGCTTGTCCGGGACTTCGTCGTGCGCGCCGGCGAACATGACTCGCATGTAGTCGCGGGCGCCCTTTGCCGTGACTGGAGCAGCCTTCATTGTTTCGGTCATGGTGGTGAATTCATCCAGCGGGAAGAGGTAGAGGCAGTGTTCTTGTCCCTTGGTGACGACCACGCCATCGGCTAAGTCATCTCGGAATTTGGCAGGAAGAATCAACCGACCTTTTTCATCGAGTTTGGGTTCGTGCGTGCCTAAAAACATGCCGATCCCCACTTCCCACCATGCTCAACCTTCCCCAGCTGAGCCTTTCCCCCACTTTACTCCATTTCACTCCCCTGTCAACCACCTTTCACCCTTTTCCTGCCTATCTCTCCCTTCGAAACCCTAAAAAGGCATAAAAAAACCGCGGAGAGATCTCCGCGGTGTGAATGAGTTGCTGCTGGCTTACTTACTCGCTATTTCTGAGCCTTGCTGAAGGAGATTTACTCCTGGGGGCGGTCCCATCGCTCTTCCATTCGCTCCTTCAAGGAACGTCGCACGCCGGTCTTCTTGGGTCTCCCACCGTTACGGGATCTGGAGGTGGCCCCAAGGCCTTGAAAAGCTCGAAGCACCCAGGTGAATCCGGCGAGTGCGAAGGTAAAACCTATGACCCCCACAATCGCCACTTGAGAGACCAGCCCACCGATGAGCGTGGCAAAGCCCACCAAGATCAGCAGAAGGGGAAGAGTGCGGCTTCCTCGCGAAGGCCGCTCTCCCGTAAGTGTGGAAACCAGGCGTGGGTCTTCGGCTTTCAGCGCCTCTTCCATCTGCGCGAGTAGGCGCTCTTCGTTCTCTGAAAGTGGCACTTTTACCTCCTCGCCGACATGTTTGCTGAGACCCTGACCTAAGGATACGACCCCAGGCGGAGTGAGCGCTACTTTAATTCATCCCGCGCATCACGAGCGGGCTTGCGCAGTAGCCGAGCTGGCCGCACCGAACCTCCACCGAAGCGTTGATTTGCCTGATCTCGTGCTTGGTCGCTCTCAGCCCACTTCGGCCCCTGGGTTAACAACAACTGTTCGGCAGACTCACCCGCCTGCTCAAGGTTCTCCAAGCGAACACTCACCAGGCGCACTCGTACCCGATCTAGATGAAGGTTTTGATAAAGCGATCGCGCTGTTTCAAAAATATCGTGCGTCACACTTGTTGCATCTCGCAATGTTTTCGATCGCGAAATCGTAGAGAAATCTGCAAAACGTACTGAGATACCAATGGTGCGAGATTTGAATCCCCGCTCGCGTAAACGTTGAGTTACTCGCTCGGTGAGCCTAAGTAGTTCGCGCAATATCGCCTCTTCATCATCGAGGTCTTCACCAAAAGTCTCTGCCGCGCTAATACTCTTCTCTGGCTCCCAGGGATACACCTCTCTTTCATCCCTGCCCCACGCAAGGTTGTGAAGATGCTCCCCCGCACTTTGGCCAAGTGCGCGTTCTAAGGTTGTTTTTGGCGTATGTGCTACATCCGCGATGGTGCGCAGACCTAAGCGGCTTAATACTTCCTCAGTCTTTGGACCCACTCCCCAGAGCGCCTTTACTGGAAGCGGATGTAAAAATGTGAGAACGTCACCGCCTGCTATCTGCAGTAGCCCATCAGGCTTGCAATGCTGTGAAGCAATCTTTGCCACAAACTTTGTAGTTGCAATTCCCACAGAACACGTGATCTGCTGCTCATCAGCTATGCGAGTACGAATGCTCTCGGCAATGTGAACAGGATCCCCAATGAGTCGGCGCACTCCCGCAACATCCAAGAAAGCTTCATCCAATGAGAGCGGCTCCACCAGTGGTGTAAAAGATCGAAAGACCTCCATCACACTTGCAGATATCTCTGCATAGAGTTCATGATCAGGTTCGAGAAAGATCGCATGCGGCGCGAGTCTGCGCGCCCTTCCCACAGGCATGGCTGCATGAATACCCAATGCCCGTGCCTCATATGTAGCAGAGAGCACCACGCTTCTTGGCCCGGCACCAATAACTACTGGCTTACCGCGTAACTCCGGGCGAGCGATCAAGGATGCGGAAGCATAAAATGCATCCATATCGATATGCAAAATAGTGGCTTCCTCACGCATCCGTCGTCCACCTCCTTGATAAAGTTCCATCACTTCTTAACCAACGCTACCCGGGCTGGTATGCCAGAGCTTTCGTACGCCCTCGCCTGCTGGCTTGATATCAGCATAGGGAGATTGGCGATAGCCGGTGGGGTGGATCAGAGTGCGCTGCGCCGTCGCCTTCGTTGCTGGGCGATCAGCCACATACTCACGCACCGCGTCAATGCCTTCCGCCAACCAAAGCTGGTAGAGCGCAGTGATTTCCCAACATCCAGTAGCGCGCAATGAGACACCGCGCTCGCCCGTGCGCCGCACAACACCTTGAGTCAACAAGAGCCAAGAGTGGAAGAGCGTGTAAGAGTAATTCTCTTGAGCGTCATTAAAGAAAGTGGAGTCCGAACAACCAGTGCCATCATCAAGAGTAAGGAAGACCACTCGTTTGCCGGAGCGCATCGGTGGGGTCTGTGATGCCACTTTCACCCCCGCTACAAAGACGAGCGCACCTGATCTCTGCTTTACTAAATCTCTAGATGGCACAACCCCTAGTTCGCTAAGGAAACTTTGATAGAAATCCAACACGTGACAGGAGAGATCCATTCCAAGTATCTCTAGCTCATCACGCACTCGCTCAGCCAGAGTAATGTCGGGCAGCCCGCTCATGACTACTTGCGGTGCGGGCAGATCTAACGCCATTTGATCCACATGGGAACCACCCCACTTCGATACATCTGAGACATAGAGAAAGAGATCTCGCCGAGTAAGCGTGCGCTTGCGGCCAATCACTTGACTTGATTGCGAGGTGATTCCATAAAGAGAGTCAAACGCTCCTATGGTGACTAGCTTTTCCGCAGTTGGCTGTGAGACTCGAGTGCGCTTCATAAAATCACCGATATCAAGAAAAGGTCGGCTTGCGACGATGGTCGCTGCTTCTTTTTCACTTATGCCATGAATATCACTGAGCGACATGCGAAGCGCGAGGCGACCATCAGACTCTTCTACTCGATAAGTGATATCCGAGTGATTTACTTCTATAGGGAGCAGCGTGACGCCTAACTGTCGAGCTTCATCGAGGATCAGCCGCTTGGGATACATACCGGGATCATGAGTAAGTAAACCTGCAATGAATGGCGCCGGATAATGTTGTTTTAGCCATGCTGACTGATAAGTCGTTAACGCGAAAGCCGCAGCATGAGCTTTGCAAAAACCAAAAGAACCAAAAGCACAGAGCACTTCCCAGAGTTCGTTGACCACCTCAGGGGAATAACCGCGTTCCCGTGCGCGCGCGATAAACCATTCACCAAATTCGATTAAGCCATCACGACGCCCTAGCGCACGCCGATACTCATCTGCCTGCGCCAATGAAACGCCCGCAATAATGGAGATGATTCGAATCACCTGCTCGTGAAAGACCACTACGCCTTCGGTCTCGTAAAGCACCTCTGTGAGATCTGGATGAATCATTTTTGCCTCACTCCATCCATGCCTCGCTTTCAAGAACGGAGTGATCATGTCGCTCTTCACTGGACCTGGACGAAAGAGCGAAATATCGATCATCAGGTCGTTGAAGCTCGACGGCCCAAACTTGCCTACCAGCTCTCGTTGCCCAGGACTTTCTACCTGAAAGATGCCAAGAGTCTTAGTGGACTTAATCAGATCGAAAGTCTCTTTGTCATCGAGTGATAAGGAGTCGAGATCTACCTCCTCCTTCTGCTCACGTTTAATCTCTTCAATTGCATACGCCATCGCCGACTGCATCCGCACGCCAAGGATGTCTAACTTGAGTAGACCCATAGCTTCAACATCATCTTTATCGAAAGCCACCATGGGGTATCCCTGAGCACTGAGTTCTGTAGGGGCGCGATCAAGAAGCGATGCATCGGAAAGAACCACAGCGCATGGATGCAGTGCGAGATGGCGCGGAAGACCATCTAGTTTCTCGGCAAGGGAGAGCCACATCCCTAACTTCGTCTCGCCGATTGAGTTCTGCAGCGATCCATTTCTGAGTTCAGGCAATTCTGCTAAAGCATTCTTAATACTTCTTGCTCTAATGTGCGGAAAAGACTTTGCCACCATGCCAATATCTGCGGGAGGCACTCCTAACGCAGCCCCCACATCGCGAATCGCATGGCGCGCTCGATACGTCTCCACCATCGACACCGCCGCAGTACGAGCTGGCCCGGCTGGCCACGTCCCAGTAGGGGCATAGCGAGCAAAAACTGCGTCATATATTTCAAGGCGCCTGGCAGATTCCACATCGATATCGATATCTGGAAGATCTCTTCGGAGTGGAGAACAGAAGCGCTCCATTAACAAACCGTGATCGATGGGATCAACGCCCGAAATGCCGAGGAGATAGCAGACCAGACTGCCGGCACCGCTTCCTCGAGCAGCTACCCGAATACCACGCTCTCGCGCCATGGTGGCAATATCTGCCACCGTTAAGAAGTACGACTCATATCCCAAACTCTTTATGACTGAAAGTTCTTCTTGCAACCTATACGAACCACGAATACGTAACGCTTCACTTTGATACCGCCACGAAAGACCCGCTTCGCACCTCTGAGTAAGAATCTCAATTAATTCCCCATGCGAGAAACCACCCACCACCTCTGGCTCCGGAAGATAAATGCCGCCGAGATAATCGCCTGGGTTGAGTATGTGGGTCTCCCCGCAAGCGATGGTGTCATGCAATAAGTCGCGGCCACTTTCTCCTGCAGCGCGCGCAATTTCATGAGCAATCCGACTCATCTCTGCTGGGCTCTTTAAATACGCCTCGCCATTACTGCGCTCTACATGCCGATGATGCAGTGGCACTAGTTTGCGGGCCGCATCGAGTACGTCAGCCACTGGGGCATCTTCCTTGTTGAGCATGCGTACTTGGTTTGTAAGAATTGCCTGTACCTGATGCTCGCGAGCGAACTTAAACAGCCGAGCTGCGCCCTCCACTGACCGGATACCTTCGCGGTGAAAGTGCGAGACACATTCAATAACAATGCGCTCTCCTGCGATCTCGCGCCACTCTCTTAAATGCTCCGCAGCGAGATCAGGGCGTCGCCTACTCAACGCATGTGCAATATTAGAATCTGCACCAAGCAGAATAGAAAAACCCGATCCTTCTTGCAAAATATTTCGGGTAAGAATCGGCACACCACGATCTTGTTGACTATGAATAGTTGAAATGAGTCGGGCAAGCCCCCTCCAAGAGTCCCTGGCGAGCAAGGTGACACGTGGGAGTGCACTCTCTATCCGCACACCACCATGAGCGGGACTCTTTCTCCGTTCCCGCACTCCATCTGCGCTATATGCAAGATTGCTACCAACGATTGGCGAAATACCTTCGCGAGCGCATGCCTGCAAAAAGCGCACCCCTCCGGCAAAACCATCACGATCGGTAAGCGCTAGTGCGCTCATCCGAAACTCGCCCGCGCGTTCCACTAATTGATGTGGCATCGCAGTGCCATATTGAAACGAGTAACCACTCACCACATTGAGGTGAATAAAACTCTCTTCTTTAACCATGGTGAGTAATCCGCCAGAGACCCGAACTTTCATCTCGTTCCAAGTCATAGACCGCGAGCGCACCCTCGGGCGCAGCTTCTACACGCCATGATGTGCGGGCACCATCGTTGATCCCGCTCTCACTAGTTGTTGAGCTCTCAGGTGAGTTCTCAGTTGAAGCCCGTTGCCACCAGCCACCTGATTCACACCATCGAGAGAGCACCGAGTACACCCGGTATGAGCGCCCGCGCCAGGTAAAGAAGAGTGGCTCACCCGCAGGCGCGACCACATCGAGCAGAAACCCGCGCTCCGCTGCTGGCCCGGCTGACATGAGACCCTCCACTCGCTCTGGTGAGCGGCGAGGAGCGCGCCTTGAGGCTTTCCTCCTCAAGGCGCGCAGGTACTCAGATCCCGCTCATATATGAGACCGATAGGAAGACCCGCGTATATGTGGGTGGAAAGCCTGCTATCGAACATTTGTTCGAAAGAGTACCTTGGGGAGCGACCCCACGCAAGGAGGCGCGAACTAGCGGTCAGCGGCCAGGGATTCCAGCTTGGGACGCAGTATCGCGGTTAACGCAGGCCCCGCAGCAAAGGTGAAGACCGCGCTCTCGGGGCCACCATAAAGATCAGAAACAATCGCCCCGGCTTCTCGAGCGATAAGAGCGCCCGCCGTGTGATCCCATGGAGCCAGACCACGCTCGAAGAAAGCATCAACGCCGCCGCTAGCTACATGGCAGAGGTCGAGTGCGGCCGCACCCATTCTTCTAATATCGCGCACCTCACCTGCGAGAGCAGCAAGTACTTCACCTTGACGCACGCGCCTGTCTGACTCATATCCAAACCCTGTTGCTAGTAGAGATTGCGAAAGCACGACCGGGTCATTGCATTTTATAGGCGCACCATTAAGGAGTGCGCCAGCACCGCGCATGGCGGAGTAGAGCCTCGTCGTGGTGGGCGAATAAACCACCCCTACGACAGTTACCCATTCACCAGAATCATCTTCTGCCTGCACACCGATACTCACACACCAACCAGGCAAGTTATAAAGATAGTTCGTGGTGCCATCGAGCGGATCTACAATCCACCGCACCCCACTTGTACTTTCACGCTCAGCACCTTCTTCGCCAAGAAAGCCATCATCGGGACGTGCGTGAAGAATGGATTCGATAATGAACTTCTCGGAACGCTTATCCATGATCGTGACAGTGTCGGTCGGTGAGGTCTTGGTGCTTACTCCTAAATCTTGCGGGCGATCCATCAGGAGCGCGCCGGCTTCTTGGGCGATCCGAAGCGCGAGCGCGGATAATTCTTCAAGGGCAGTAGTTGAAATATCCGCTACAGGCATAGCACTACCTTATCTCGCGCTAGCCTTGGTGAATGCGAGCCAAGTTACTTAAGCCCTATCAGGAGATCTTCTCCTACCCCGGCTCTCTCGCATTTTCTTTGGCCGGGCTCATTACCCGCATGCCGATGTCGATGACTGGGCTGGCCATCATCTTGTTGATCTACGCTAAGACTGGCTCATACGGAACGGCTGGCGCAGTAGTGGCGGCCTACTCAATTGCGCAATCATTTGTAGGACCACGATGGGCCCGAATGGCCGATCGCAT
>JBAXIG010000022.1:0-22537 GCA_037138535.1 Actinomycetes bacterium | reverse complement strand
GGGATCGAACCGGCATGGCCAGCTTGGAAGGCTGGGGCTCTACCATTGAGCTACATCCGCATGTTGCGCCTCGAATCGTACCGGCTCGCGGGGGTGAATGAGTCCCACCAAATCTGCCCTAGACTTTCCACGCGCCACGGGGCGTAGCGTAGTGGCTAGCGCGCCTGCTTTGGGAGCAGGAGACCGGGAGTTCGAATCTCCCCGCCCCGACCAATAGATGGAAACCCCCTCCGCGCCAGTGCGAAGGGTTTGGAAATAAGGAGCACGCAGTGAAGAGCGACGTCACGACCCTTTCCCCGACCCGTGTCCGGCTCGACATTGAAGTCCCATTCGAAGAACTCGATAGCCACATCGCCGACGCGTATAAGGCCATCTCCAAGCAAGTCAATATTCCCGGCTTTCGTAAGGGCAAGGTTCCCAACACTTTGATTGATCAACGCTTTGGCCGCGCATATGTTCTTGAAGAGGCCATCAACAAATCTATCCCGGTTTTCTACGCTCAAGCTGCCCGCGAAAACGAAGTGCGCGTTGTAGGTCGTCCAGAAGTGGATCTCACAGAACTCAACGAAGGAAACTTCATCAAGTTCACTGTTGAAGTTGATATTCGCCCAGAGATCGTGCTTCCAGACTTCGCAAAATTACAAGTCACTGTTGACGATGCGATCGCCACTGACGTCGAAATTGATGAACAAGTCGATGGCTTGCGCGCGCGCTTTGGAACTCTCACGGCTCTTGATCGCGCCGTGAAAGATGGCGACTTTCTCTCTATTGATCTGGTCGCACGCATCGATGGCGTGGAAGTAGAAGACGGTATCGCTCGTAACATCTCATATGAAGCTGGCACAAACCGCATGATCGATGGTCTAGATGATGCGATTCGCGGAATGGCAGCTGGCGAGATGAAGAGTTTTGCAACCACGCTGCTTGGTGCACACGAAGGACAGACTTCTGAAGTAGAAGTCACTGTTCATAGTGTGAAAGAGCGCGTCCTTCCCGAACTCAACGATGAGTTTGCGGCGCTCGCAAGTGAGTTCGACACTTTAGTTGAGCTTCGTGCAGACGTAGTCGAGCGGATGAAGCGCCTGAAGGCCATGGAACAAGGCGCCCAAGCGCGCGACCGCCTCTTAGAACAACTTCTCGAGAGCATGGATATTCCGCTTCCAGAAGGTTTGGTTGAAGAGGAGATCCGCGCCCATCTCGAAGGAGAAGGTCGCCTCGAGGATGCCGAGCACCGCGCAGAGGTCAACACCGAAGTGCGTCAATCACTGAAGTCCTCCTTTTTGCTCGATGCCATCGCTTCCGCCGAAAAGGTGGAAGTGACCGATGCTGAGCTCTCTGAGTACCTCATGCGCAGTGCCATGCGTTATGGCATGAGCCCAGATGAGTTCACTCAACAACTGGTGCAATCTGGCAATCTCACGGCAGTATTTAGTGAAGTTGCTCGTGCCAAAGCGATGGCGACCATTCTGGAACGCGTAGCGGTCAAAGATGCATCCGGCAAGGTAGTTGACCTCGCGGCACTTCGCCCCACACCTGCCCTCGAGGATTAACTCTGACCTCGGCGAGCGGCCTCTCCCTTGCGCCGTGAGCGAACACAGCCCACCTGGGGAAGTAATCTTGCGCCCGCATTGTTAGGGTCAGAGTAGACGCGTGTGGCGTAGCAGAAATGTAGGAGGAAAGAGATGGCATCTCAATCAAGCATCACATCCGCAGCGGCAATGGGCGGACTCGATGACAACGTGTATGACCGTCTCTTGCGCGAACGCATTATTTTCCTGGGTGCAGTAGTCGAAGACAAAATGGCTAACGCTATTTGTGCTCAGATGCTCTTACTAGCCGCTGAAGATCCTGATAAGGACATTTACCTCTACATCAATTCACCCGGTGGATCAGTCTCTGCTGGCATGGCCATCTATGACACCATGCAATACGTCAAGAACGATGTGGCAACTGTTGCGATGGGTCTCGCGGCTTCGATGGGTCAATTCTTGCTCTGTGCTGGTGCGCCCGGAAAGCGCTATGCCCTTCCTCATGCACGCATCATGATGCACCAACCATCCGGTGGCATCGGCGGCACAGCCTCAGATATCAAGATTCAGGCAGAACAAATGATGTACACCAAACGCAAAATGGCTGAGCTTATTGCCGAACACACTGGCCAAACCCAAGAGCAAATCGCAGAAGATTCCGATCGCGATCGTTGGTTTACCGCAGCTGAAGCTGCCGAGTACGGTTTTGTAGATAGCGTGGTGCGCAGTGCGCGCCAAGTTGAAGGAAATGGTGGAACATCGAAATGAGTGACTTCCTAGGAATGGATCGCCAGATGAATCAGAGCAACATAAATCAGAGCAACTTTCATGAAATAACTGCTCGATACATACTGCCACAAATCGAAGAGCGCACCGCGTACGGTTACAAGCGCCTCGATCCGTACACCAAGCTCTTTGAAGAGCGCATCATTTTCTTGGGTCAGGGAATCGATGACACCGTTGCGAACGACGTGATGGCCCAACTGTTGACCCTTGAGTCGATGGATCCAGATCGCGACATCATGATTTATATCAATTCACCTGGTGGATCGTTTACAGCGCTCACCGCGATCTATGACACGATGCAATTTGTTCGACCAGATATCTCTACCGTCTGCCTCGGCCAGGCCGCCTCGGCCGCCGCGATCCTGTTAGCCGGTGGGGCCAAGGGTAAGCGCTATGCATTGGCGAACTCTCGCATCCTGATCCACCAGCCTTCGACAGAAGGTGGCGGACAAGGTTCAGATATCGAGATCCAAGCTCGCGAGATCGCACGTATGCGCGATCTTCTTGAAACCATGCTCGAAAAGCACTCCTCTCGAAGTCTTGAAGAAATCCGTCGAGATATCGAGCGCGACAAGATTCTCACCGCCGACGAGGCTGTGGAATATGGCCTCATCGACCAGGTCTTCACCTCTCGCAAGGCGAACGCCGCCAAGTAAGGCGCTCCCTCCTTCTTCACTCTCTGCTGCTTCGTTCTATCCCGCTTCGCTCTGTACTACTTCGCTCAGGGCGAACAACCTCGAGCAGTAATTCCCCTACCTCCGTGGGCGCCTGCCCGTACTCTTAAAACCTGCACTCTGCACCTCGCAGTAGGCACACGCTCCCCAGTAGGAGCTACTTCCCGGAGGTTTCACATGACGCGTATCGGCGAGAGCGGCGATCTCCTCAAATGTAATTTCTGTGGGAAGTCTCAAAAGCAGGTCAAGAAATTGATTGCCGGCCCTGGCGTCTACATTTGCGACGAGTGCATTGATCTATGTAATGAAATTATTGAGGAAGAGATTGAGCAAAAGTCTTCGCTTGGCCTCAAGGAACTTCCTAAGCCCACTGAAATTTTTGCTTTTCTCGATGATTACGTGATTGGTCAAGAGCGTGCCAAGAAGTCCCTTTCGGTCGCCGTCTACAACCATTACAAGCGAGTACAGGCGGGGGAGAGCAAGATTCGCGAAGATGGTGTAGAGCTTGCCAAGAGCAATATTTTGCTCCTTGGCCCCACTGGCTGTGGCAAAACTCTGCTGGCACAAACTTTGGCGCGCATGCTCAATGTGCCGTTTGCTATTGCAGATGCCACGGCACTTACGGAGGCCGGATACGTAGGCGAAGATGTTGAGAACATCTTGCTCAAGCTGATCCAAGCTGCTGATTTTGATACCAAGAAAGCTGAGACTGGAATTATCTATATCGACGAAATCGATAAAATCGCTCGCAAGAGTGAGAACCCTTCGATTACCCGAGATGTCTCTGGCGAAGGCGTGCAACAAGCACTTCTCAAAATCCTCGAAGGCACCACCGCCTCGGTGCCGCCACAAGGTGGACGCAAGCATCCACATCAAGAGTTCCTACAGATCGACACCACCAATGTGCTCTTCATTGTCGGTGGAGCCTTTGCGGGCCTAGAAAAAATTATTGAACAACGCACAGGTACAAAGGGCGTTGGTTTCGGTGCCACGCTCGTTGGTGTTGCAGAACGCGAAGCGACCGACATTTTTTCTCAAGTGATGCCAGAAGATCTTCTTAAATTCGGCATGATCCCGGAGTTCATTGGGCGACTCCCTGTGCTTACCTCTGTCGAGAGTCTTGATCGCGAAGCGTTGATGCGAATTCTCAACGAGCCGAAGAACGCATTAGTACGCCAGTACTCTCGCTTATTTGACCTTGACAATGTCGAGCTTGAATTCGATCAAGCTGCTCTCGAAGAGATCGCGGATCAAGCCATCAAGCGGGGGACCGGTGCGCGTGGACTCCGTGCCATTTTGGAAGAGATCCTGCTCTCGGTCATGTTTGAGATCCCCAGTCGTACCGATGTGGCGAAGGTGATCGTCACTCATGAGTGCGTGCGGGACCGAGTGGCCCCTCTCACGGTACTTAGAGACGGCCCTAAGCGTGATCGGCGCGAGAAGAGCGCCTAACTCTCGTTAGACTCATCTGTATGCCGGCCACAGAGCTCCCCACCCACTTTCTTCCGAGTGAGAGCGAACCTGCTCTCTACGCTAAGTGGCTAGAGAACGGCTATTTCACCGCCCGGGCCTCTTCGAGCAAGTTGCCTTACACAATTGTCATCCCACCTCCGAATGTCACCGGCTCGCTACACATCGGCCATGCGCTCGATCACACGCTTCAAGATATTTTGATTCGCCGTAAGCGGATGCAAGGCTTTGAGGCGCTCTGGCTTCCCGGCATGGACCACGCAGGCATTGCCACGCAGAACGTGGTCGAGAAGCAGCTGGCAGCAGAGGGGCTCTCGCGCCATGACCTCGGCCGTGAAGCATTTGTTGAGAAAGTATGGAAGTGGAAAGCCGAGTCTGGCGGCGCAATTCTCGGTCAGATGAAGCGCCTCGGAGATAGCGTCGACTGGTCGCGCGAAGCATTCACGATGGATGCCGGACTTTCACAAGCTGTGCTCACTATCTTTAAGCGTCTTTACGATGCTGATCTTATTTATCGCGCGGAGCGCATCATCAATTGGTGCCCTCGTTGCTTGACGGCACTGAGTGATATCGAAGTTGACCATCACGATGATGAGGGTGAGTTTGTTTCGATTCAATATGGTGAGGGCGATGCGGTGATTACGGTAGCTACTACTCGCCCAGAGACGATGCTCGGTGATGGTGCTGTTGCCGTTCACCCAGAGGATCCTCGCTACCAACACATGATCGGGACAGAGGTCCTGCTTCCACTAGTAAACCGAATGATCCCGATTATTGCCGATGAATTAGTCGAGCAAGATTTTGGAACTGGCGCCGTCAAAGTAACAGCTGCACATGATCCCAATGACTTTGAAATGGCCATCCGTCATAATATTCCATTCGTAGTCATTATGAACGAGCACGGAATCATGGACGGCACTGGTACTGAGTTCGATGGAATGGATCGCTTTGATGCTCGCATAGCGGTGGTTGCAAAACTCAAGGAAATGGGCCGCGTTGTTGCAGAGAAGCGCCCTTACATTCATGCGGTGGGTCACTGCCAACGTTGCGACACTGTCGTAGAGCCGCGTCTATCGAAGCAATGGTTCGTCAAAGTCGCCCCACTGGCTAAAATGGCTGGCGATGCGGTTCGCACGGGGCAAGTGCGTATAGAGCCCGCTGAACTTGCGCCACGTTACTTTGAATGGGTCGACAACATGCATGACTGGTGCATCTCGCGCCAACTCTGGTGGGGCCATCGCATTCCAGTGTGGTACGGCCCGGATGAAGAAGTGATCGTGCTCGGTCCGGGGGAGAGCGCTCCTGAAGGCTGGGTGCAAGACGAAGATGTACTCGATACTTGGTTTTCTAGCGCCCTCTGGCCATTTTCAACTCTAGGTTGGCCCGAGAAAACTGCTGACGTCGCAAAGTTCTATCCAACTAGCGTCTTGGTCACTGGCTACGACATTCTCTTTTTCTGGGTTGCCCGCATGATGATCATGGGTCTCTTTGCGATGGATGGCGTGCAACCATTCGACGTTATTGCACTTCATGGTCTCGTGCGCGATAAGCACGGCAAGAAGATGAGTAAGAGTCGTGGCAACACCATCGATCCGATCGAATTTATGGATAAGTACGGGAGTGACGCTCTTCGATTCAGTCTTGCGCGCGGGGCGAACCCTGGCGCCGACATGGCTCTTGCCGAAGAGTGGATCGCAGGTTCTCGTAACTTCACCACCAAACTCTGGAATGCCACCCGCTTTGCCATGATGAATGGCGCCACCGTAGATGGACCGCTCTCGACGGAATTACAAATACCCGAACAGTGGATCCTTACTCGCCTCTCGGAAGTCATCGCGCAGAGCGATGTGTATCTCGAGAAATTTGAGTTCGCCAAAGCTTGTGACCTGATCTATCACTTCGCCTGGGATGACTTCTGTGACTGGTACTTGGAGATGACCAAGCACTCGTTGGCAACCGCTACTGAAGAAGAAGCAGCCAAGGTACGTCGAGTTGTTGGACACGTCATCGATCAGTTGCTGCGCCTGCTCCACCCAGTTATTCCCTTCATTACCGAAGAACTATGGGTCGGACTTACTGGTGGTGAGTCACTTGTTGTTGCCGAATGGCCCGTAGTGGGAACTTCGTATCCGAATTCACTTGCCCCCATCGTTCACTTGCAAGAATTTGTGGGCGAGATCAGGCGCTTCCGCAGCGACCAAGGACTGCAACCTGCCCGGCGCATTCCAGCGAAGATTTCTGGCCTTGGCGAATTAACCCACCTTGAAGGTGAGATCCGGTCACTCACCCGGCTCACTCCTCCGGAGGGGGGCTTTGCATCAAGTGCCGACCTCCAAGTAGGTACCACTCGAGTAGATATCGATCTTTCGGGAACTATCGACGTGGCTGCCGAGCGAACTCGTTTGGAAAAGGATTTAGCCGCTGTAGTGAAAGAGATAGAAGATTCATCGGCTCGCTTAGGTAACAGTGATTTTGTGGGTAAAGCTCCGGCTGCAGTAGTGGAGAAGATCCAAAAACGTTTGGTTGATGCCACGGCTGATCGCGAACGTATGCAAGATCAACTCTCACGGCTGGGAAAGTAACATGATGCTCGAAAGTTTTGCTGAAGTAGAATCGGCGCTCAACGCGCGTTGGCCAGAAAACATTATTGAACCAAGCCTTGAGCGCATCGCAGATCTAATGGATCACTTAGGCTCTCCACAAGAGTCTTATCCCGTCATTCATCTTGCCGGCACCAACGGAAAAACTTCCACAGCACGAATGATCGATTCATTACTGATGGCTTTTGGAATGAGAACGGGTCGATATACAAGCCCACATCTAGAATCCATTCATGAGCGCATCACTTTCGCCGGTGAGAATATTTCTGAAGATCGTTTTGTTGATACATACAACGATTTGGTGCTCTACCTAGATCTCATTGATTCACGCCATAAAGATCCACTCTCTTACTTCGAAGTACTTACAGCAATGGCGTACGTAGCATTTGCTGATGCACCAGTGGACGCAGCTATCGTGGAATGCGGATTAGGTGGCGAGTGGGACGCCACTAACGTGGTTAATGCGCCCGTGAGCGTCATCACGCCGATCGGAATCGACCATGTTGCCTACCTTGGTAATTCACTCACCGGCATTGCTGCCACTAAAGCTAAGATCATCAAGCCAGGTTCAGCGGTGGTGTTAGCAGCGCAGCCACTGGAAGTAGCTGCGGAACTCATGCGCCGAGCTGCCGAAGTTGAAGCGTTGCCGCTTCGCGCTGGGGTGGAATTTGGTCTCATGGAACGCAACATCGCAGTGGGCGGACAATTCCTGGCCATCGAAGGTTTGGGTGGTCGTTATACCGACATCTTCCTTCCACTTCATGGTGCTCATCAGGCCGAGAATGCGGCTCTTGCCCTTGCTGCGGTCGAGGCGATGATGGGTAATGGACGCGAGTTGCTCGATGTTGAAGCAGTGCGTGACGGCTTTGCGATGGCTTCTTCTCCTGGGCGGCTAGAGATTGTGCGCCGCTCTCCTTCGGTCTTACTCGACGTGGCTCATAACCCTCATGGCGCTACTGCGCTGGCGCTGGCTCTTGAATCTGCGTTCACTTTTGATCGAGTTGTTGGTGTCGTGGGAATTTTTGCCGATAAGGATGTGCGCACTTTCCTTGAAATTCTCGAGCCTGTGCTTAACGAGATCATTGTGACTCAAAGCAACTCAGCTCGCGCACTTCCGGAAGCAGAGCTCTTTGAAATTGCCGTAGATATTTTTGGAAGCGATCGAGTGCATCGCTCGGGGGGCAATCTTGCCGATGCTATTACGCACGGATTAGAACTTGCAGAGGAGCCCGGCAGCGCACTTCTCATCACCGGATCTGTGGCTACGGTCGGACAGGCTCGCACACTTCTTGGTCGGCGCCCATGAGAGCAATGGGTTCGAGTGTCCTAATCATGGAAGCGTTCGTCATCGGCTTTGCAATGCTCGTTGCGAAAGATATCAACTCGCATGAAGGATTCCCGGCCACTTTGGTGGGAGTGATCGTCATTATCGGATTGATCCTGGCCACCGGAATGCTACGCAAACCCGCTGGCCTTGTCTTGGGATCGGTGATGCAACTCGGAGCTATTTCACTCGGGTTTGCAGTGACCTCCATGTACTTCCTGGGCGTGCTCTTTGCCGCTCTTTGGGCCACTGCGATCTTGGTAGGTAAGCGGGTTGAGGCGCGCGAGGCCGAGCTTCGCGGGGAAAGCCTCTAGACTTTCAATCATGAATCAGTCAGAAACATCCGAACGTACCCTCGTCTTAGTGAAGCCCGATGGAGTCGCCCGTGGACTTGTGGGTGTGATCGTGGGTCGCATTGAGGCCAAGGGCTATCGGATCGCCGACCTCAAAATGATGCATGCCGATCGTGCGTTGCTGATCCGCCACTATGGGGAGCACGAAGGAAAGCCATTCTTTGAGCCGTTGGTGGAGTTCATGTCTTCCGGCCCCATCGTGGCGATCATCGTTGAAGGCAACCGAGTCATCGAGGGATTTCGATCCTTGGCCGGGGCAACTGACCCCACGGTGGCCGCCCCAGGCACGATTCGCGGTGATTTGGCCCGAGATCAAGGGAGAAAAGTGCAGGAGAACCTGGTTCATGGCTCGGACTCACCTGAGAGCGCTGCTCGGGAGATCGCCCTCTTCTTCGCCTGATAACCCAGCAGAATCGCCTTTCTGGGCTGATCAGGGGATGAGCGGATAAAGCAGATACGATAGGCGTACTCCATCTAGTTTTATGAAGAGGCTCCAGGATGTCTTCTAGTTCCTTTATTGGTCGCGATATGGCCGTTGACCTCGGTACCGCAAACACGCTCGTGTATGTACGCGGTAGAGGCATCGTCTTGAACGAGCCCAGCGTCGTCGCTATTAATCAGAACACCGGCGGCATACTTGCAGTTGGCCTCGAGGCTAAGCGCATGATCGGTCGCACACCAGGAAACATCGTTGCGATCCGTCCACTCAAAGATGGTGTCATTGCAGATTTCGATACAACGGAGCGCATGCTTCGTTACTTCATTCAAAAAGTTCATAAGCGTCGCCACTTGGCAAAGCCTCGCTTGGTCGTGTGTGTTCCTTCAGGAATCACTGGTGTCGAGCAACGCGCCGTGAAAGATGCTGGATATGCCGCAGGCGCTCGCAAGGTTTACATCATTGAAGAGCCGATGGCCGCTGCGATTGGTGCTGGGCTTCCGATTCACGAGCCCACCGGAAATATGGTGGTAGACATTGGCGGCGGCACCACCGAAGTTGCGGTTATCTCACTCGGCGGAATTGTTACGGCACAGAGCATTCGTGTAGGTGGCGATGAGATGGATCAAGCGATCATCACTTGGGTCAAGAAGGAGTACTCACTTCTCCTTGGCGAAAGAACAGCCGAAGAAATTAAGATGGCGATTGGTTCAGCATTTCAAACGCCAGGTGAGCCAGATGCCGAAATTCGTGGTCGCGATTTAGTCAGTGGATTGCCTAAAACTATTGTCGTTTCGGCTGAAGAGATTCGTCGGGCGATCGATGAGCCGGTGAATGCCATCATCGATGCTGTGAAATCAACGCTCGATAAGTGTCCTCCAGAGCTTTCTGGCGACATTATGGATCGCGGAATTGTGCTTACCGGCGGTGGGGCCATGCTCCGCGGGCTTGATGAGCGTTTGCGCTACGAAACCGGAATGCCCATTCACATCACCGAGCACCCGCTCGATGCTGTTGTGATGGGTTCTGGAAAGTGCGTTGAAGATTTCGAGGCGCTTCAGCAAGTATTGATTTCCGAGCCGCGCCACTAACTCGTGAATCACGATCGACGGAGGGCTCGCCTCGTTCTTGGCGTGCTTATCGTCGTTTCGCTTTTGGCAATCACTTTAGATCTTCGTGGTGGAAGTACCTTTTCGGGCCCTCGCAATGTGCTCTCCAGTGTGGTCTCACCTATCCAGCGTGTTACCTCAAACGTCACTAGACCAATTGGGCGCTTCTTCTCCGATCTCACCAAAATTAATAGCAACCGCGAAAAGATTAATAAGTTAACGGCGGAGAATCGGAATCTTCGTGCGAAGCAATTCACAGATAAAGCCAGTGCAGGCAATGCGGCATTGCTCTCCCAGACATTAAACCTGGCAGCCAATGGTGGATATCGAGTAGTCCCTGCGCAGATCATCTCGATGAGTCAATCGGGTTTCTCAAGAACGATTGGTATTGACGCCGGCACCAATTCTGGGGTTAAACCCGATATGACAGTGATTTCAGCTGGTGGTCTCGTTGGTCGAGTTGTCAGCGCTGCTTCGAACTCGGCCACTGTTCTTATCATTACTGATGAAAGTTTTAAGGTCGGCGTACGTTTGGCCGGTACCCAAGCACTCGGTGTGATCTCTGGCCGAGGTAGCGGCGTCCTTGATTTGGAGTTGTTGGACGCCCAGACGGAAGTTCGGGTAGGCGATGAACTTGTAGCCCGGGGGAGCGCAGGAGGAAAACCTTTCGTGCCGGGCGTTCCGGTAGGCAAAGTTACCTCTGTCGTACAAACTCCAGGAGCGTTGACGCGGATCGCAGTCGTGAGACCTTTCGTGAACCTTGCCACCCTGGATATCGTGGCGGTCGTTCTCTCGCCACCAAAAACCGATCCACGCGACTCTCTCCTACCAAGACCTACGCCTACTCCTACTCCTACAGTAACGGTGACCGTCACTGCTCAACCCACGGTCTCTTCTACGCCAAATCCCACCAAGAGCTAAGTCAATGAATAATCTGCGTTATGCCAAAGATGCTGCTCTATTGGGCATTGCATTTGTGGTGATTGTCATTCAATCGAGCGTGATTGCTCGCATTGCTTGGCCACTACATGGCCCCAACCTCATACTCTTGCTCTTCATTCCTTGGGTTTTAAGCGAGACGCCTTTTCGCGCAGCGTTCATCGGCTTTTTGATGGGCGGATTCATTGATTTGGCGCCACCAGGGAATGGCCCTGTTGGTCAATGGGCCTTGGTCATGACGTTAATCGGATTTGCGCTGGCCAATTATGCAGAGCGATCGAGAGATTTAGTGCAATCTCCACTGGTCGAAGTTGGCATCTTTACCCTTGGTGCGCTTGCCCTGCTTCTTACGTGGGGAATTATTGGTCTGATGGTGGGCGATGATCGTGCAAGTGCCAAGTATTTTTTCCAATTCATCCCAAGCAGCTTGTTATGGAATGTGGTGCTCGCACCATTTGTATTACCGGTAGTTCGTAAGACGACTTTTGTGCGGAGAGTGCGACGATGAACGACCGCTCTAGTCGGCGCTTGCTCGTCATTTCGATTTTAATTTCGTCGCTTGTGATTGCGCTATTTGGGCGTCTCTATTATCTGCAGATTGCTGCCGGTCCGAAGTATCAACAAGCTGCACTCGACAACCAGAGTCGCGACATCGTGACACCATCGGTGCGGGGCATGATTTTGGATGACCGTGGAATTCCCTTGGCAGTTAACCGAACAGGTCTTGTGGTGACTGTAGATAACGTTGCGCTCGGAAAGCAGGCGGACGACGGGAAGGCAGTGCTGACTCGCCTGGCCAAACTACTGAAAACCGATTATGAGACTCTGTGGACCAAAACTCGACTCTGTGGTGCGAAAGGATCACCATCTATTGGTTGTTGGAGTGGCTCTCCGTATCAACCCATCCCGGTGACGAAAGTGGCCGGATCGGAAGCAGCGTTGCAAATCATTGAACACGCTGAGCAGTTCCCTGGAATTTCGGCTAAGCCAGAAGGCTTTCGAACATACCCCGCAAGTGGCGGAGTGAATGCTGCGCACATTCTTGGCTACTTGGGGCCAGTCTCAAATGAAGATTTAAAGAGCACCAGCGCAAGGAGTGTCGGGCTTCATCCAAATGATTTAGTCGGCAAGGCAGGCCTTGAGTATCAGTACGACACTTATCTTCGTGGCCAGAGTGGTGTGCGACGCGTCGTCGTGGATCGAACTGGTGCTGTTACGCGTACTTTGCAAGATACATTGCCACTTTCTGGAAACCATTTAGTCACGAGTATCGATAGCAAACTTCAGACGGTGGTTGAGGAACAGTTAGCTGCCGCAATTGCGCGTGCGCGAGCTGGCGCACCTGGGGATAGGCGCGGGCCACACAAGGCTGACGCCGGCGCTGCGATCGTCATGGACGTGAAGAGTGGCCGAATTATGGCGATGGCGTCCTGGCCTACCTATAATCCAAACATTTGGCTTGAAGGTTTAAGTTTCAAGCAAGCCTCGGATCTCTTTAGCGAAGCCGAAGGGGTACCTGCACTCTCGCGTGCCATCCAAGGACAATTTGCGCCTGCTTCTACATTTAAAGTGGTCTCGCTGTCAGCAGCTGCAAAAGCTGGTTATGACTTTCAAGCCAAGTACAACTGTCCTGCATCGTTAAAAATAGGAAACCGAGTTTTCACGAACTTCGAAGGCGAGAAGGCTGGCCTCATCCCGATGCGCACTGCCATTGCGCTCTCATGTGACACTGTCTGGTATCAAATTGCTTACGACCAATGGGTAAAAGACGGTGGGCTCTCGCCAAAGCGCAATCTAAACGATTTCTTCTTCGATGCTGCAAAAGGATTTGGCTTTGGAAAGCAGACTGGGGTCGACCTACCATCGGAGAGTAGCGGCCGCCTTGCGAATCGTGAATGGAAGCAATCGTGGTTCGAAGAAAACAAAAACTTCTTCTGTAATTACGAGACTAAAGCGATTCCTGCCCAACGAACACCGCTGCTCATTGCGATAGCGAAAGAGAATTGTGTAGATGGCGCCAAGATTCGTGCAGGTGATGCCGTCAACTTTGCAATTGGGCAGGGCGATACCACTGCCACTCCGATGCAAATGATCCAAATTTACGCAGCCATTGCCAACGGTGGCACTATCATGAAGCCGACTATCGGTCGTGCCATCCTTGATAACAAAGGCAAAACCATCAAAGAGATCTCTCCGCTAAAAGTGGGCAAGCTACCATTGGATAAACTCACCTTGGCGTTTATGCAGGATGCTCTGCGAGCGGTGGTCACGGAAGGAACCGCTCGTTATCCATTTACTGACTTCCCGATAGCAGTGAGTGCCAAGACCGGCACCGGCGAAGTGTTTGGAAAGAACCTAGATGGATCGGCGAAAGACACGACGAGTTGGCTGGTTTCTTATGCTCCAAGTGAGAAGCCTAGATATGCAGTCCTCATGATGGTGAGCCAGGGTGGTACGGGTTCACTCACTAGCGGGCCTAGTGTGCGTAAAATTTACGAGTCAATCTTTGGAGTCACGGGGAGCAAGGTGGATCCACTCCGCTCGCTCTTTCCAAGTGGACCACCAAGTGTTATCCCGAAACTCACTACGGATGGCCGGATTCTTCCTCCGGTAAATCTTAAGTCAACTGCAAAGAACGGTGGATGATGAGTTCTTATTCCACGAGTGCGCGGCTTTCCAGAGGATTCAAGAGATCGATAGATCGTGGTGGATTCGTTCGCCAGCTAGATTTGGTTCTGTTGGGGGCAGTTGCACTTCTTCTTATTGTCGGATCTTTTCTTGTTTCTGCTTCAACGCGGGATTGGTATGGGTCCCAAGGGTTGGATCCTCATTTTTATCTTAAGCGGCACCTCATCAATATTGTGATTGGCATTTTCTTAGCTGCGATGACGGCTGCCGTTGATTATCGATTGTTGCGCGCATACACACCAGTCCTTTGGGGGCTTGCAGTCATCGGTCTCATCGCCGTTCTTATCCCCGGTGTTGGCGACACCATTAACGGGGCTCGTGCCTGGATCTCACTCCCGGGTGGTTTCAGTGTGCAGCCAGCTGAATTTGCGAAATTAGCAATAATCGTTGGTATGGCTATGGTGTTGGCGGAGAAACGTGATGGTGAAAAAGATCCACGGAATATTGATGTACTGCAAGCTCTCGGAGTAGCGGCACTTCCCGTTCTTCTTATTTTTGTGCAACCCGATGTGGGAACGATCCTGATTGTGTGTTGCTCGGTCGTGGCAATCATCGCGGTCTCCGGCGCGCCGGCTCGTTGGATTGCTGGCTTGCTCATGTGTGCGGTACTGGGCGGATTTGCTGCAGTGCAATTCAACATCTTGCACGACTACCAACTCAAGCGCTTACAGTCGTTTATCAATCCGCAAGCAGATCCCCAGGAGAGCGGATACCAGCTTCAACAGGCGCGCATCACTATTGGGTCCGGTGGGTTCCTGGGCAAAGGGCTTTACAAAGGCCCACAATCGAATGGCCGATTCGTCCCTGAACAGCAGACTGACTTTATTTTCACGGTGGCGGGGGAGGAATTAGGTTTTGTGGGTTCTACCGGAATCATCGCACTCTTCGGAGTGATTCTGTGGCGCGCTGGTCGACTGGCCCGGCGCACCACAGATCTCTTCGGCAGGTTGGTGGTCTCTGGTGTCATGGCTTGGTTTGCCTTTCAATTCTTTGAAAACGTCGGAATGGCGCTCGGATTGATGCCCATGACCGGAGTGCCGCTCCCATTTCTCTCTTACGGTGGGACAAGCATGTTTGCCACCCTGATGGCTGTGGGGCTGCTGCAGAATGTGCATGCCAGGCGAAGTTGGAATTAGTTGTTACCCTTGGGCAATGCCATCTGTATGGAGTGACCTCGAACCGCTGCTGTTGCAGGTCTCAAAGCCGATTCAGTACGTAGGCGGTGAGCTCAATTCGACGGTGAAGGATTGGGATAGCGCCGAGGTTCGTTGGGTGCTGATGTATCCAGACGCATACGAAGTGGGGTTACCCAATCAAGGTGTCATGATCCTTTACGAAGTATTGAATGAGGTTGAGGGGGTCCTCGCCGAGCGCTCTTATGCGATTTGGCCGGATCTTGAGAAATTGATGCGGGAAAACGACATTCCACAATTCACTTTGGATAGCCATCGCTCGGTACGCGATTTTGATCTCTTCGGAATCTCATTTGCGACCGAATTGGGATACACAAATATGCTCTCTGCTCTACACCTCGGTGGAATTCCACTCTTTGCAGCAGACCGCACATGTGACGATCCCATTGTGGTGGCTGGTGGGCACGCGGCATTTAACCCAGAACCGATCTCTGATTTTATTGACGTTGCAGTTCTTGGTGATGGTGAAGAAGCGGTACTTCGCATGAGCGAGATTGTCCGCGAATGGAAGCGTGAGGGGCGCCCAGGCGGTCGCGATGAAGTGCTCCTCAGATTGGCGCGAAGTGGTGGTTGCTATGTTCCGCGTTTTTATGACGTTGAGTACTTTGAGGATGGACGGATCAAGCGCGTCTTCCCCAATCGATCAGATGTTCCGTATCGCGTGGCCAAACACACCGTGATGGATCTCGATAAATGGCCATATCCCAAGCAACCTCTCGTACCGCTAGCTGAGACTGTTCACGAGCGCATGAGTGTGGAGATTTTTCGAGGCTGCACTCGAGGTTGTCGCTTCTGCCAGGCCGGAATGATTACGCGGCCAGTCCGCGAGCGTTCGATCACCGGTATCGCGGCCATGGTGGAACAGGGATTGTGTGCCACTGGATACGAAGAAGTAGGTCTGCTCTCACTTTCAAGTGCCGATCACTCAGAGATTGGCGAGATCGCAAAAGGTCTTGCTGATCGATATGAAGGTGAGAATGTGGGGCTCTCCCTTCCTTCTACACGCGTTGATGCATTTAATGTGGATCTGGCAAATGAATTGACCAGAAATGGTCGACGCTCTGGCCTTACCTTCGCACCTGAAGGTGGTAGTGAGCGGATACGTCAAGTGATCAACAAAATGGTGACTGAAGAAGACCTCATTCGGACTGTTACAACTGCCTATGCAAATGGGTGGCGCCAGGTAAAGCTCTATTTCATGTGTGGATTGCCTACAGAAACAGATGAAGATGTGATGCAAATTGCCACCATGACGAAACGGGCAATCGATGCTGGTCGATCAGCAACTGGTGGAAATGACGTTCGTTGCACAATTTCTATCGGCGCATTTGTTCCCAAGCCGCACACTCCTTTTCAATGGGCGGCGCAAGAATCTCCTGACGTTGTCGATCATCGTCTCAAGATGTTGCGCGATGCCATTCAAGGAGATCGAAAGTATGCCAAAGCAATTGGCTACCGCTATCACGATGGTAAACCAAGTGCAATTGAAGGCTTGCTCTCGCGCGGAGATCGCCGCGTAGGCGCCGTTATTCTTCGAGCCTGGGAGAACGGCCAACGTTTTGACGGATGGAGTGAGCACTTCTCCTACGATCGTTGGGTTGCTGCTGTGGTAGAAATCTTTGAAGGATCCCCACTCTCACTGGAATGGTTCACTACTCGCGAGCGCGAATTAAGCGAAGCACTTCCTTGGGATCATCTAGATTCCGGTCTAGATAAAGAGTGGCTTTGGTCTGATTGGCAGGAAGCATTAGCTGGCGGAGAAGTAGATGATTGTCGATGGACCCCCTGTTTCGACTGCGGTGTATGTCCCACCATGGATACTGAAATTCAAGTGGGGCCCACTGGGAGAACTATTCCGCTCCTGGTGAACCGCTAGGTCATGAAGGCGCCACACGCCCAACGTCCAGTAGTGCAGCGCATCCGGGTGAAGTATGCAAAGCGCGGGCGCCTGCGGTTCACAAGTCATCGTGATTTTTCTCGTGCTCTCGAGCGGGCAGTTCGGCGATCGAGAATTCCGATTGCGTACTCATCCGGATTTACACCGCATCCGCGAATTTCTTATGCCGGCGCTTCTCCTACAGGCGTGGCAAGTGAAGCGGAGTACTTGGAGATGGCTTTGCAAGATCGTGTAGATCTCGCTGAAGTGCTCATCCAGCTGGATCAAGCGCTGCCAATTGGTCTTGACGTGATTGAGATTGTGGAAGCCACCACGAGTGAATTTGCCGCCACATTGGAGGCTTCCGAGTGGCACTTCTCCATTTCGGCGCCAGCTGAGATAGCTGACCAGATCCCCGGGGCAATCGCCACTTTCCTCGCCGCCGATGAGGTCATGGTGGAACGCATGTCCAAGAATGGGCTCCGGCGCTTTGATGTCCGCTCAGCCGTTCTGAGCCTGGCTGAGCAGGTTCCGGCTGGAGTTCCTGAAGTCACAGACGGGAAATCGACCACGATGGGGGAGAGAGCCCTCCGATCTGCCATACTTGAAGCAGTCATACGGCATGGTTCGCCATCTGTACGACCCGATGATCTTCTCGCCGCTCTGCGGATCGAGGGTCTCGCGAGCCGGGCCATAGTGACCCGGTTAGCGCAGGGACCTTTCGATGAGCGTGCTGGCGCAGTGACCGATCCCTTCGGTCCAGACCGGAAGTAATTCGCCAGTTCACGCTTAGTAGTCCTTAGTAACGAGTCGGCAAGAGCCAGATATGGCTCAGTAATGACTCAGTAATGACTCAGTAGTACGTAGGTGCAGTACCCGAGACTTTGCTCCCAAGGAGCACGAACGAGCGCGGAGCGCTCACGAAAGTAGTTCAACATGAGCACGATTGATGAAAATTCAGAGAGCACCCCTAAGAAGCCAGTTCGCCGCGTAGCCAAGCGAGCTGCCGGTGCCCCGGTAGCAGCAGTGGCAGCTGTGGCATCTGTGGCAGCAGATCTTCCGTCAGCTAGTGCACCGGTCGCCAAGAAAGCTCCGGCGAAGAAGGCAACGGCGAAGAAGGCGGCAAAGAAAACAGAGAGCAAGGTAAGTCCACCGGCTGCGCCTGCCGCTAGCGCGCTCTCGCCAATTTTCCAAGCCCCCGATCTCACTGGAGTGAAGGCTCCCACTAAAGCGCCGACTAAAGCTGCCGCGCTCAAGGCTGCCGATAAGTTGAAGGAATCTTCTAAAGACTCAGAATCTGAGTCGGCTGCCCCAGCTAAGAGTTCCTCGCGGACACGTACCCCCGCTAAGTCTGCCGCAAAGTCAAAGAGCGATGAAGGTTCTGATAAGCCAGACCTTGAGAATGATTCGCCAGATGTACCAGGAGACGATGATGACTCGAGTGAAGGCGCAGCACGCCGTCGCAGGCGTCGTCGAGGTGGTCGAGGTCGTAAGCGCAGCGGTGATACGCGTACCGGTGCTTCACCAGATGGCGATGAAGAAGCAAGCGATAGCGAATCATCCGATGAGAACGTCGAAACAGGGGATGGCGCAACGCGCCGCCGCCGTGTTCGCGAACGCCGTGCACCGAGCGAAGCTCGTGAAGCTGTAGTTGTCCGTTCTGGAAGTCGCACTCGTGCAAGTGCTACACAAGATCTCGCTGGATCAACGCGCATAGAGGCTAAACGTCAACGTCGCCGCGAAGGCCGAGATAACCCGCGTAAGCGTGCACCCATTCTCACTGAAGCGCAATTTTTAGCTCGCAGAGAATCTGTGGATCGTGTGATGTTAGTTCGCCAAACAGGAGACCGTACACAAATCGCAGTACTAGAAGACAATATTTTGGTTGAGCACTACGTCAATCGTTCAAGCAACACATCTTACGTGGGAAACATCTATTTTGGACGCGTACAAAACGTGCTGCCTTCTATGGAAGCAGCCTTCGTCGATATCGGCAAAGGACGTAACGCAGTGCTTTATGCGGGCGAAGTAAATTGGGATGCCGCTGGAATTGCAGATGGCACGCCACGTCGCATTGAAACGGCTCTCAAAACTGGCCAACAAGTGCTTGTTCAAGTGACTAAAGATCCAATCGGCCAAAAGGGAGCTCGCCTCACGAGTCAAGTGAGCCTTCCTGGTCGTTACTTGGTCTTTGTGCCTGGTGGCGGAATGAGTGGCATTAGTCGTCGCTTGCCAGATGCTGAGCGCGCACGCCTGAAACACATTCTCAAGGATCTCGTTCCCGAGGAGGCTGGCGTTATTGTGCGCACCGCCGCTGAGGGTGCCTCAGAAGATGAGCTCACTCGCGATATCACTCGTCTCAAAGCTCAATGGGAAGATATCGAGAAGAAAACCGAAAGCGCTTCTAGTTCCGGCTCGACTGCACCCACGCTTCTCTATGGTGAACCTGATCTTACGGTCCGCGTTATCAGAGATATTTTCAACGAAGATTTCAAGACCATGCACGTTCAAGGCTCTGAAGCTTGGGATGAAATTAACGGGTATCTAGGCCATGTTGCACCAGATCTCGTTGCCAAAATCCAACGTTGGACTTCTGCTCGCGACATGTTCACTGAGCATCGTGTTGAAGAACAGCTGGTAAAGGCTCTCGATCGCAAAGTCTGGTTGCCTTCAGGTGGTTCTCTTGTCATCGATCGCACCGAAGCCATGGTCGTGGTTGACGTTAACACCGGTAAGTTCACTGGTAAGGGCGGCAATCTCGAGGAGACGGTAACTAAGAACAACGTCGAGGCAGCTGAAGAAATTGCTCGCCAACTTCGCTTACGCGACCTCGGTGGAATCATTGTTATCGATTTTATTGACATGGTTTTAGAATCTAATCGGGAGCAAGTACTTCGCAGACTTGTAGAGTGCTTGGGCCGTGATCGTACTAAGCATCAGGTCGCTGAGGTAACGTCACTTGGGCTCGTACAAATGACCCGTAAGCGTGTGGGCCAAGGTCTCATCGAAGCTTTCTCGAACGTGTGTGAGTCGTGCCATGGGCGCGGTATTCATGTCTCGCTTGAGCCGATTGATCGTTCGACCCACCGCCCCTCTTCAGAGGGCGGATTTTCACACTCAAGTGGACCAGCGAAGGATTCCTCCGATCACCACGATCACCACGATGCGCAAGATAACGCCCAGGATGACTCGCAGGAAGACTCGCAGGATGACGACATCGCGCCTCTCGACCGTGATCAAGATTCAGATGATTCATCCGAGAGCGGAAGTAATATCGCTGGGGATTCGAATGTGTCAGCTGGCGACACTCTCACTGCCCCGCGCGGCATGCACTCGGTACCCACTAAGGGTGGAGCGCGACGTCCACGCCGAGGTAAGGGTCGCTAAATGTCATCGAAAAGGTCGCTCGCACTTCTGGGGTCGACTGGTTCCATTGGCACGCAAGCAATTGATGTAGCGCTCAGCCAAGGCGCTCACGAAGTGGTGGGTTTAGCCGCCTCTGGCGCCCACCTTGATCTCTTCATTCAGCAAGCACGAATGTTGAAGCCGGCTGAACTCGCACTCTTTGATGAGCGATCGGCAGCCGAAGCAAGTACTGCTCTCGGTCGCGAGGTGCGTTCTGGTGCTGCTGGAGTAGATGCGGTGGCTTCGATGGGTGCCGAGATCGTACTCAATGGCATCTCCGGTTCGGTGGGACTCTCGCCTACGTTGGCAGCGCTTAATTCAGGCTCGCTACTGGCCTTAGCAAATAAGGAATCTTTGGTAGCCGGCGGTCCGCTTGTAAAGGCGATTGCCCGACCGGGACAGATCATTCCAGTGGATTCTGAGCACTCGGCGATTGCCCAAGCACTTCTTGCTGGCGCACCTAGTGAAGTTTCGAAACTTATTCTCACTGCAAGTGGTGGACCTTTTAGAGGAAAGAGTGCAGCAGAACTTGCCTCCGTCACAGTTGAGCAGGCGCTCGCGCATCCCACCTGGACAATGGGGCCCGTAGTCACCATCAATTCTGCTTCGTTGGTGAATAAGGGGCTTGAAGTGATTGAGGCTCACCTCCTCTTTGACATTGCGTATGACAAAATTGAAGTAGTAGTTCATCCACAATCAATGATTCACTCGATGGTTGAGTTTTGTGATGGATCTACCATTGCGCAAGTAAGTCCACCGGACATGCGGTTGCCTATCGCGCTTGCACTCTCTTGGCCGAATCGATCAACATTTGCAATTCCATCCGTAAACTGGTCACAACCTATGCAATGGTCGTTCGCTCCAGTCGATCGCGAGACTTTTCCTGCGCTGGATCTGGCATATGCTGCCGGGCGCTACGGTGGAGTAGCCCCTGCTTGCTATAACGCTGCCAATGAGGAAGCGGTAGCCGCATTCATTTCCGGCGCGCTCTCCTTTGCTGGAATCCCTAAAATTATTGAACGAACTTTGACTCACTTTATGCAAGGGGCCGCCAAAAGGTCTGATGTCTCAGAAGTCTCGGATATCTTAGACACAGAAATTGCCGCCCGAGCTTTTGCTCGAACATTGATTGGAGAAGAAGCATGAACGCTTTCGGCATTATTGCCTTTATTGTTGCCTTGCTCCTCTCTGTAATGCTGCATGAGGCTGGTCACTTCATCATGGCTCGCCGTTTTGGCATGAAAGTCACCGAGTTTTTCGTAGGTTTTGGGCCACGTCTCTGGTCTACGCATCGTGGCGAAGTGGAATACGGCGTCAAAGCCATTCCGGCCGGAGGCTATGTACGTATCGTAGGAATGACCCCTAGCGAAGTACTTTCTGCAGAAGATGAGCCCCGTGCCTTTTATAAAGCACGTATTCGCCACCGAGTGATCACTTTGGCTGCTGGTTCAATTGTTCACTTCATTGTGGGCTACGTGCTCATTCTACTCATGCTGATTTTTGTCGGTGTAGGTACTTACACGGCTAAAATCTCTTACGTAGGTGAGTGTGTTCCTGCATATCAAGCCACTGCATGCGCCGCAGCAGATCCAAGTTCGCCAGCGAAGAATGCGGGGCTCCGGGTAGGCGATCAAATTCTTTCAATAGATGGCGTGGCCGTTAAAGATTGGATCTCGAGCACGGATGTGATTCGTGCTTCTGTCGGTAAACAACTAGATCTCACAATCGATCGCGCCGGTGAGCGAATCCAGATTTCCGTTACTCCAGTTGCCCGTGTGGGAGTCGATGGAAAGAGTGCGGGTTACGTCGGAATCGGACCATCGTATGAATACATTCGATCCAATCCATTTATAGCAATTCCACGCGCCGCAACCTCGGTCTGGCAGGTGGCCTGGATCAACCTCAAAGGGCTAGCCGCAGTACCTACCAAGATTCCCGATCTGTGGGATCAAACTTTCCACGGTAAGGACCGAGATACAAGTGGACTTGTGGGCGTCGTCGGGGTCGCGCGTGTCTCTGGAGAAGCTCTTGATGCGCAAGGGCTGAACTGGAAAGACAAACTTTCCATTTTTATTAGCATTGTTGCTGGACTCAATATTTTTGTTGGTCTTTTCAACGCATTGCCATTGCCGCCTCTTGATGGTGGGCACATTGC
>JBAXIG010000021.1:0-22690 GCA_037138535.1 Actinomycetes bacterium | reverse complement strand
AAAGCCCCGTATGCTTCCACGCGGAGGATTCGCATAGTGGCCGAGTGCGCACGCTTGGAAAGCGTGTATAGGGAAACCTATCGCGGGTTCAAATCCCGCATCCTCCGCCAGTACTATTGAGTATGCGCTCCAATAGAAAGAGATCTGACTCTTTTAAGAGAATTGCGCTCATCCTTCCGTTAGCTCTGGCACTGATCGCTCCGAGTAACCCCGGGTTTGCCGCTACGAAGAAGCCAACAGATCTACAAATACTTGGAAATCAGACGGCAGTAAACGCACGTAATGAATTCCTCTTACAACTGAAGAATGCTCCGAGCCGAACACCAAACCTTGAATATCACATCGATCCTACGATCAACCCTGCCCTCTTAACGGGAATCAGAGTTGATACATCCCTTAGTGCAAATTTTTGGTCAGCACTTCGACCCATCGATCAAAAAGTTGTCGTGTATATCGCCTCAACGGAGAACTTCAAATTTTTAGTCGATGAAATAACACCGAACTCAACTCCGGCTGGATTATTCGGTGACTGGCTCGGACATAAATACTTGCAAGCACAAAGTGAGCCACATGGATTCTTTGGTGGCGGGGCACCAGCTTTTGATAAAAACGATAATCCTGTTTTTATGGTCTACGCACCAAATGGTCAGAGCCTTGGGAATGGATTCTGGACGCAGACAACATCACATGAATTTGTGCACGTTACTCAGCGCTATCTCATGGGTGGGAATATGTCGCCGATGCTCGGATGGGTGATCGAAGGCCAGGCCGATTACATCGGTGCCAACTTTGCGACTCGGAATAGCTCCCAAGCCTTTGCAAGTTACTGGATACAACTTATTTTTAGTATGGCTAGGCCCGACATGAGTCCCAAAACACTCGGATGGAATAAACAACAGTTTATTGATTGGTTTAAAAGTAAGGAAATAACTTTAGCTCCGGATAAAGCAGGTGATATTCCTGTTGAGAACTACGTAGTTGGCGCTATGGCAAGCCAGTATCTATACGGAACGTATGGATATAAGAAGGTAAATGCGTATTACGACAAGCTCGGCAAGATCATGCCTGATTGTGGAAATGGCGACTCCACGACAAACGTAAAATGCACTCCAAGTCGTCAGAAAGCATTCAAAGATGCATTCGGTGTGACTATGGCGGAGTTTTATCCCAAAGTTGCGGCACACATTGTCGCAGAGATCGCATGGGCAAAGAAGAACCCTTCTACATATCAATCAGACTTGCTCAGAATTGCGCCAGCACCGTGGAGCAACGCTAAACCGGAACTGCCATATAAAGCACCCGCAAACCTCGGGCCTATTAGCAAGTATGGAAATCCCACACTCGAAGGAAATTCAGGAACACCTGGGGCCACTCAATTCGTAGATCCATACCCACCCAACATCGCAGCACCTGGGAGAAGTTGTCTCTCTCCAAATGACAAGGCCATTCTCTATGGGGCAACAATGACGTGTATTGGTTCAAGCAGTGCGGCTAAGTGGACGCTTGATCCCGGCCAAGTAGTGGGCCCAGCTCCAAAACCTTAAATCTCTAGGCCGATGTACTTCTTCTCAAGAAATTCGTGGATGCCATCGAAGCCACCTTCGCGACCCAAGCCACTCGCCTTGTAACCACCGAATGGCGCAGCCGGATCGGAGATCACACCGCGATTGATTGCAACCATGCCGGATTCCATTGCTTCGGCGACTCGCAATGCGCGACGGAGATCTTGTGAGTACACATAAGAAATGAGTCCATATGGCGATGCATTGGCTAACTCGATGGCCTCTTCATCGCTTTCGATAATCACAATCGGTGCCACTGGCCCGAAGATTTCGTGATTCAAGATGTCGTTATCTTTTGAAACCGTAAGGACAGTGGCGGGATAAAAGGCGCCATCGCCTGCAGGCACCACACCACCAGTCGCCACTTTTCCGCCACCGGCAATTGCCGAATCTACGAGCGCGGCGATCTTGTTCCGTTCTTTCACAGAAACGCTCGGTCCGAGTTGCGCACCAGCCTCAAGCCCAGACGCTACTTTGAGACCCGCCATCGCAGCAGACATACCTTCGGTAAATTCTTTGGCAACTTTCTTCGCTACATAGAAACGGTTAGCTGAAGTACATGCCGCGCCACCGTTGCGCATCTTGGCGATCATCGCACCAGCAACTGCAGCAGGAACATCGGCATCGTCGAGCACCAGGAACGGTGCATTTCCGCCAAGTTCCATGGAGGTACGAATAACGAGATCAGCAGCTTCACGAATGAGCACCGCACCCACTTCAGTAGAACCAGTGAATGAAAGATTACGCACACGTGGATCGTGCAGAATTTTGCTAATTGAAGGACCGGTGGGAACCGGAAGAATCACATTGACTACACCAGCAGGTACGCCGGCGCGATTGAGGATGTCAACAATTGCGAGCGCAGTAAGCGGCGTTTCGCCGGCAGGTTTCAAAATGGTGGTGCAACCGGCAGCGAGCGCGGGACCGAGTTTTCGGGTAGCCATTGCAGCTGGAAAATTCCAAGGCGTGATGAGAAGTGAGATACCTACTGGTTGATGCGTCACCAGAATGCGCTTGTCTCCACTGGGTGCCTGGCGGAACTCACCATTGATACGCACTGCTTCTTCAGAAAACCAGCGGAAGAACTCGGCGGCATAAATGATTTCATTACGAGCGTCTGCAAGAACTTTTCCGTTTTCGCGAGTCACTATTTCGGCAAGAGAATCCACCTCGGCGATCATCAATTCATAAGCGCGGCGAAGAATCTCGCCACGTACGCGTGGCGCAGTGGCAGCCCAGCTCTTGGCGGCGGCTTCGGCAGCATCCACTGCAGCCATACAGAGTGCATCATCGGAGGTAGCAACTTCGGCAATCACAGTGCCATTGCTGGGGTCATAAACAGGGAGACGTCCAGTGCCTTGGGTCCAGGCGCCATTGATGTAGAGATCGCTGATGATTGCCATACCCCTGAGGTTATCTGAAGGGCTTCGGCGGGGCACTTTTCTGGCGGTGGCGGTGGGATTTGAACCCACGGTGGAGTTACCCCCACACACGCTTTCGAGGCGTGCTCCTTAGGCCGCTCGGACACGCCACCAGGGGAGACGATACCAGGGGAAAAAGCGGGGAGAAATTCCGCCGAAAGTCGTGCGTTTACTCCCGGGGGCGTTCCCTTTGCTCTTCAAAGAAGGCCTTTAATTGCTGGGAACACTCGACTTCCTTCACACCGGAAATTACTTCCGGTCGATGATTAAGACGACGATCGCGCAAGATGTCGAAGAGAGAGCCTGCCGCGCCTGCCTTCGGATCCCACGCACCGAAGACCACGCGCCCAATACGAGCTAACACAATTGCTCCCGCACACATCACACAAGGCTCGAGTGTCACTACCAAAGTGGCGTCTTCTAAATGCCATGTTCCGAGACGTTCGGCCGCATAACGAATGGCAAGAACTTCTGCATGTGCAGTGGGATCGTGTTGTGCTTCTCGAGCATTCCCAGCTTGTGAAATAATTTCGCCCGCAGAATTAATAATGATTGCACCTACTGGGACGTCGGCAGATGTGGCAGCAGCAAAGTCTGCGAGCGACATCGCTTTATCCATAGTTTGCAAATAGATCTCAGGCACCACGCTCATTGAAAACTCCTTGAAAAATGCGCTTTATCGTGAACTAAAATCAAGGAATTTTTCAAACTCATTTCCGAATCCAAGTCGATGCGCGATCGCTTCAAGTTGTTCGTCGGGAAATAATTCCATGTCATCACAGAGCGCAGCCATTTCCATCGCGGAGAAACCGAGATCGCTGAAGATTCCAGCATCTCCTGCTAACTGATCATCGTCATCTGCATCTGGCATCGGAAAACCAAGTCGATCTAATGCTTCTGCGGCGATCGGCCACTCTGTTGCCATCACAACATCGCTGACAAGAATGCGCACATCTTCACCTAGTACGCGAATGGCGATGAAACACTCATCGTTGATAGACATTAAACAAATGGCGCCACCATTTTGCGCTTCGTGTTGCAACTCTCTAATGAGAGCATCGATATTGTCTGCAAGGTCAAGGGGGAGCGGATTAACGACCCAGCGCCCATCTTCGTGCCAAGCGGCAAATGCAAAATCCACTGGGCTCTCAAGGACTTCATTAGTACTCATGAAGACTCCTTTCGACTCAATGGTGGCACGCGGAGAGGCGCTTGGATAGCCACCTCTTGGTAAGTGACCATATCCCCAACTAGGCTGACGCTGTGCGTATACATGTAGCGAATCACCCACTGATTGACCATAAATTGACCGCTCTTCGTGACGAGCAGACAGACTCCCCCACTTTTCGCCGGTTAGCCGACGAACTGGTCACTTTGCTCGCCTATGAAGCCACCCGCGACGTGCGCGTTGAGCCACTCTCAATCCGCACCCCAGTGGGTCCCACCATGGGCGTCCGCCTCGCGCACCCGCGTCCTCTTGTGGTGCCGATCCTGCGCGCTGGTCTTGGCATGCTCGAAGGAATGACCCGCCTCATGCCCACCGCTGAGGTGGGCTTTCTTGGAATGATCCGCGACGAAAAGACTTTGCAAGCCTCCACTTATGCCACACGACTTCCAGACAACCTCTCGGGTCGTCAGTGCTATGTCCTTGACCCCATGCTCGCCACCGGTGGCACCCTGATCGCAGCCATCAATTTCTTGATCGACCGCGGAGCTGACGACATCACTGCCATCTGCTTGCTCGCGGCCCCCGAAGGCGTGGCCGCAATGCGAGAGGCATTCGATGGCCGCACGAAGGTCCCGGTTTCGATCGTCACCGGAGCCCTCGACGAGCGCCTCAACGAGCACGGGTACATCGTTCCGGGCCTCGGAGATGCTGGCGATCGCCTCTACGGTGTTGTGTAACTGGTTTTCTAGCAGGTCGTCTAATACCCATAAACCATAGGGGAAATAGGACTTTCGCAAGCGCCCCGAAACCGGCAGAATCTTCCCATGCCTATCGTCAGTGTTCTCAGTCTTAAAGGTGGGGTCGGCAAGACCTCCGTCGTCCTTGGGCTGGCCGGAGCGGCCACCGTCAAGGGTCTAGCTACCCTAGTAATCGACCTTGATCCGCAGGGAAATGCCACTTCTATCTTGGCCGCACAGAAGGCGAAGAAGACCGCCGCTGATGTCCTGGCGCACCCCACTCTCGACACCCTCCACGAAGCGCTTACCGCCTGCAGTTGGGAGGTGGCACCTGGCGAAGTCGATGTCATTTGTTCATCGCCCGATCTCATCAAACACGACTCTTTTCGTGACGCTGCTAACTTCCATCCGCATCTCGGAAAAGCACTGCGCCGTCTCGAGGGCTATGACCTGGTATTAATCGATTGCCCACCATCGCTGGGATCCCTCACCCGCGAGGCTCTCTCCACAAGCGATCAAGCACTCATCGTGGCAACACCTTCTTACTTTGGTTTGCAAGGTGCTGAGCGCGCCGCTGTCGAAATCGAAGAGATTCGTAAGAAGCACAATCCAACCCTTCACCTTTTGGGCGTGCTGGCTAATCGCGTGCGATCAGTTAGTGAAGAGCATGACTTCCGGATCGCTGAACTCGGGGATCTCTTTGGCAAGCAGGTGCTTAAGCCTTCAATTCCAGATCGCATCGCTTTCCAGCAAGCTGAAGGTTTTGGCAAGCCGATTCAAACAATGAATAGTGCAGGTGCTCGCGAAGTAAGCCAAATCTTTGCAACGCACCTCAACAAGATTATGAAAGCTACTCGCTAACTCACCTACCGAATTTAGCCTTCGTAATGCTGTGAAATTTCAGTGAAGACTTCGTCCATAATAGCAAGCCCTTCCTTCGCTTCAACTTCAGAGACATTACAGGGTGGAACAACGTGCATGCGGTTGTAATTAGTAAACGGCATAAGCCCACGTTTCTTACATCCGGAAACAAGTTCATTCATGGCAGCACTCGTTCCACCGTACGGTGCGATTGGTTCGCGAGTCTTACGATTCTTCACAAGATCGAGTGCCCAGAAGACGCCAAGACCGCGTACTTCGCCGATCATTGGATGGCGTTCCGCGAGCGCGCGCAACCCTGGTCCTAAGACGTTTTCGCCAATGTGGGCGGCATGTTCGACCATGTTTTCTTCGGCCATGACATCAAGGGTGGCCACTGCTGTAGCGCACGCGAGTGGGTGACCGGAGTACGTTAAACCGCCTGGGAATACTCGCTGATCGAAGGTGGCTGCGATGGCGTCAGAGATCACCACGCCACCGAGTGGAACGTAACCGGAGGTCACGCCCTTCGCGAAAACGATGAGATCTGGCTCTGCACTCCAGTGTTGGTAAGCAAACCACTTACCTGTGCGACCAAAGCCCGCCATTACTTCGTCTGCGATCCACATAATGCCGTGCTTATCGCAAAGCGCACGTACACCTTCGAGGTAACCAACTGGTGGAATTAATACACCTGCAGTTCCCACAACCGATTCCATCACGATGGTGGCGATGGTGTTTGGTCCTTCAAAAGTAATTACTTCTTCCAGGTGCTTCAGTGCACGCTCACACTCTTCGGCTTCGTTAGTTGCCCAGAACGAAGAACGGTAGGTATACGGTCCAAAGAAGTGCACGTGGCCATGAGCGAATTCATTTGGCCAACGACGTGGGTCACCAGTTGCATTGATAGCTGCACCGGTATTGCCATGATACGAACGGTAGAACGAAAGTACTTTCGTGCGACCGGTATGAATGCGCGCCATACGAATCGCATTTTCGATTGCATCAGCACCACCGTTGGTGAAGAAGACTTTGTTCAGATGATCACCTGCGCGTTCCGTGATGCGCTTGGCCGCTTCGCCGCGGGCTTCGTTTGCATGTTGCGGCGCAATAGTGGAGAGCAGAGCTGCTTGATCTTGGATGGCTGCAACGACCTTGGGATGTTGGAAGCCGATATTCGTGAAAACCAATTGGGAAGAGAAGTCGAGGAAGCGATTACCGTCGTAATCCCAGAAGTAGGAGCCCTCGCCGCCAGCTACTGGCAGTGGCGAAATTGCGCCTTGAGCTGACCATGAATGGAAGACATGGGCGCGGTCGAGTGCGAAGACTTCTTTACCGCGGGTTGGGTTTGCTGGGGGTTGGCTCATGAGTACTCCTTCGTTCCCACTATCCAACCACGAACTCCGGCCATCCGAAGGTCGGGGCTAGACGCCAATATCTTCGTTCCAGAGTTCTGGGCACTCACGGACGAAGTCCTGCATGAGTTGGTAGGTCTCTGGGTCATCAAGTTGCACGATTTCCACTCTTTGGGACTTGAGGAAACTTTCTGTCTCTTGGAAGGTCCGGCTCTCACCAATGACGATGCGAGGGATCTTGTAGAGCAGGGCCGTACCGGCACACATGAAGCATGGGGAGAGCGTGGTGTAGAGGGTGGCACGGGCATAGACCGAGGCTGGCTGCCGGCCAGCATTTTCGATGCAATTGGTCTCTCCATGATGGATGGAACTGCCCATCTGCACGCGCCTATTGTGACCGACCGCAAGTACCTTCCCATCGACCACTAGTGCGGCGCCGATCGGAATGCCGCCTTCAGCACGGCCGAGCTTTGCCTCGTTAAGTGCGTGTTGGTAGAAATCTTTGTCGTTCATCGCTTCTCCTTACAGTCGTCGATAGGGCTTGAGATATGCGCCGGGATATGGAACGTTTCTGCCCGTAATAGCCAAACCTGCAATCACTGCCAAGTAAGGAAGTGCGAGCAAAATTTCGAAAGGCAAGTCGGAGAGTGCTGGCACTAACCGCAATTGCTGTTGTGTGGCCGAAACGAGAGCGAAGAGAAGTGCACCGGAGACCGTGCGCCAAATACCCCAGCGACCAAAGATCACTAATGCGATAGCCACCCAACCACGACCATTGATGATGTTGATGGTGAATGAGCCCAAGAACGCGAGAGTGATGAAGGCGCCGCCGGCAGCCATCAAAGCGCCGCCAAGAGCCAGTGCAAAGTAACGCGTGCGCGCCACTGAGATTCCAGCAACATCTGCAGACTCTGGATTCTCGCCCACTGCGCGAATTCGGATCCCGATGCCGGAGCGCCAGAGCAACCACCAGAGCGCTGGCGCGAGAATGAGAAACGCAGCGTAGGTGAGCCAATATTGGCTAAATATTGGTCCGGCAAAATCAAAGGGCTTCCACGGATCTACTCGAACCATTCCGTCCTTATTAGTAAAGAGAATGCGGTTTGCGGCATTTGATGCGCTGATGAGAAGCAAAGTGAGACCCAGACCAGCAACGTGTTGGTTGACTCCGAGTGTGATAACTAAAAATCCCATGACGCAACCAACGATTGCTCCGGCAATAATTGCTGCGATTAAGCCAGTCGTCAGGCTCCCAGTTTGTGCGGCCACCGTGATACCAACAAAAGCCCCGGTATACATAGTGCCTTCAATACTGAGATTGAGAATTCCCGCACGTTCTGTAATGACTTCACCAAGCGAAGCAAATACCAGCGGCGTAGAGATGCGAAGTGTGGCTCCGATAATTCCAATCAGGGTTTCAATCATGACGCTTCCCCTTATCAAGAACTATTCGAAACTTCATAAAGACGAGTGCAGAGACGACAGTTGTGAGAAGTACCGCCTGTACCACTTCGCCAATGGTCGATGGGATGGATAGAGCGCGACTGGCTGAAAATGAACCCACATTGATAATGCCGAGTACAAAAGAAATTAATAGAACAGCGGGGAAACTCAGGGCCGCCAAGGTGGCTACGACAACGCCGGTATAACCAAAACCGGGAGAGATGCCATCTGTGAGCTGGTGTGCCACGCCAGCGACTTCGCCCGCACCCGCAATGCCGGCGATGGCACCGCTTGCAAGAGCTGTTGTAAAGAGGGTCTTCTCCACTTTCAACCCCGCGATTCGTGCGGCTCCTGGCGCGAGCCCGACTGCGCGCATCTTGAGGCCTCCCGCGGTACGACCCACCACCCACCAGCAGATTGCTAAAGCAACGATGCCAATAATGAGTCCTAGGTGAATGCGTGATCCTGGATAGACCCTCGGGAAGAATATATTTTCAGAGAGCACCTGAGTTTCCGGAAATTTTGTTTCGGGGTTTCGCCATGGCCCGTTGAGTAGCCCAGTGACCACTAAGAGAGCCACCGGATTGAGCAAAAGTGTGGTCACTACTTCATCAATACCCAGCCTTGAGCGAAGTAGCGCTGGAACAAAAGCCCAGAGCATGCCACCGAAAGCACCAGCGATCACCACAAGAAAAATTCCCAACCAATGGGGAATTCCATCAGCGTGCAAACCCACAAAGGTGGCACAAATCGCACCAGCTAATAGTTGTCCCTCGGCGCCGATATTCCAGTAACCCGCTCGGAAAGCGAGAGCCACCGCACCACCCGTAAGTACTAACGGGGTGGCCGAAAGAATTGCTTCGGTAATTCCGAACTTGCTTTGAAGTGGGGATCCGAGCAAATACTTAAACGCTGCGAACGGATTGGCGCCAGCCCAACGAATCATGGCCGCAGAAATTATAAAAGTGAAAATAATGGCGATGGCAATTAATACGGGCGAGAGCCACCAAGGTTTATTCGCGCGCAGCGCGATACGGAGTTTCACCTCAGACGCCAGCCATCATGGCGCCAATCGCAACACGGTCGAAATCAATGCGCGCCACTTCGCCGACAATTTTTCCTTTGAAGATCACTAAAACACGATCAGAAAGTTCTAAAATCTCATCGAGGTCTTCGCTCACAAGCAAAATTCCCACCCCAGCGTTGCGCTCAACCATAAGAAGCTGTCGAACGTAACGCGTGGAGACTACATCTAGACCCCGAGTCGGTTGTGAGACCACTGCGGCAAGCGGGCGTTCACCAAAGAGGCGCGCCAACAAAACCTTTTGCATGTTCCCACCACTTAAGGTTCCAATAGCCTGATCTGGCTTGGCTTTAATGGCAAAATTAGTGATTGAATCCTCGGCAAATTTGCGAATTTTGCGCTTCAGTAACAAGCCAGGCTTTGAAAAAAAGTGCAGCCGATCAAGGATCAAATTCTCTTCGACCGTAAGCGCACTCACCGAGCTTGCGTGACGGTCTTCACCGAGGCGCCCGAAGCCAGCTTCGGCAAATGCCGAAGGAGAACCTCCCTTTACGACTTTCCCGTCAACTGAAATCTCGCCTGTCTGATGAGCGAATACACCGGAGAGTGCTTGTACTAATTCACTTTGCCCATTGCCAGATACCCCGGCGATGCCAACAATCTCTCCGCGGCTTACTTCTAAATTCAATTCGGAAATCACGTCACGCCCACGAAGGTGCACTGTGAGGTCTTTGATTGCCAAGACTGAAGAACCTTGCGGCGATCGCTCTCCAGTTTCGACAATTTCCTGCTGAATGCCTTCAACCATTAGTGCAGTAATCGAGGCTATTGACATTCCGCTTGCGTTTTCGGTGGCCACGATTTCACCGCGACGGAGCACTGAGACACGGTCAGCAACTTGAGATATTTCATGCATCTTGTGCGTAATGAGAATGACCGATAAGCCAATGGTGTCTCGCAAGCGACGGATGACATCTAAGAGTGAGTCCACGTCTTGCGGGCCAAGGACAGCTGTCGGTTCATCAAGAATGAGAACTTTGCACCCACCAGCGAGCGCCTTGAGAATTTCTACCCGTTGCTGCATCGCTACGGGAAGAGAATCAATTCGAGCGTCAGGATCAATCTCGAGTCCAATTTCCTCACAAAGCGTCAGTAATTTCCTCCGAGCGCCTGCAAGGTCGAGCGAAAAGAAACCGGCATCTTGCAACGCGAGATTTTCCGTGACAGTCATAGTTTTTACTAATGAAAAATGTTGAGTCACCATACCGATTCCAGCAGCGCGTGCGACTTTGGGTGACGTAATTGCCACAGCCGCGCCGTCGATCGAGATTGAGCCAGCATCCGGCTTTGCAAGCCCGTAGAGCAAACGCATCAGCGTGGTTTTGCCTGCACCGTTTTCTCCTAGGAGAGCATGAATTTCACCAGAGCGTACTTCTAAATCCACATTCGCAACCGCGACTACATCTCCGTAGACTTTTCGAAGACCATTCAGAGAAACGGCCGACGTAGCGACTGAATATCCAGTTACTACGTCGGCCGTGCTCATGCTGAACCTTTCGAATTACTCGGTATTACTCGGTATTACTTTGCGGCTTTTACGGTGGAACCAGCTGGTTGTCCTTCACTGATGTCAACGCGGAAAGCACCCGAGCGAATCTCTTCGAATTTCGCCAGTGCAGCATCAGCGAGGGCTTGAGGAACGCCACCCTTGACGCCTTGGTTGATTTCGGTGAGCGTTGCGCCACCCTTACCAACCATGGAGAAATCCTTCAGATCTTGAGAGGTGTAGGACTTTGCCTTGACCTGAGCCACGATGTAATCAACCGTGGGCCGCATATTCCACACGTTCGAACTTACTACCGAGTCAGGTGCCACAGACTTCTGATCCATCTGATTTCCAAAGGAGAGAAGACCCTTGCTTTGTGCAGCTTCGATCACGCCTGAGCGCTCAGCGAAGAGAATGTCGGCGCCTGCAGAGATTTGTGCAAGCGCGGCATCTTTAGCAGCTGCGGGATCAAACCACGAAGAAATGAATGTGGTCTGGACCTTCACCTTTGGATTTTGCATTTGAGCACCAGCGATGAACGCATTAACAATGCGGTTCACTTCTGGCACGGGGTAACCGGCAACAATGCCGATGGTGTTTGTCTTGGTGAGTCCACCAGCGAGCATGCCGGAAACAAATGCAGGCTCGTGAATCCAGTTATCAAAGACGGAGAAGTTGGTGCCGGATGGTCCGCCACCGGAGCCCATCACGAAAGCGATGTTTGGGTAATCCTTGGCGACCGCGCGAGCGGCTTCTTCATTACCGTAAGTGTCACCGAAGATGATGTCTGGCTTATCTTCTTCCGCAATTTGGCGGAGCGTGCGCTCCATTGCGCCAGATGCATAGCCAATCTTGTCGACCATTTTGTAAGTGATCTCGCCAGCCTCTGCCGCTTGCTTGAGGGCTGCGTCAACGACGCCATCCCATGGCTCTTCGATGCTTGATGAAAATGCGCCAGAAACTTTAAGAGTCGCTGGGGCGGCAGCATCTGCAGCTGCCTCGGTTGATGAGCCGGTGCTACCGCCACAAGCGGCTAGCACCAACGTAATCGCGGCAGCGCCGGCTAGGGCGATTCCGCGACGAATCTTTTTGTAATCCATGAACCCTCCTGAGGGACCTACGTAGGTGAGGTAAGAGTGGCGCGAGATGCCCCCTCCTCACTAGAGACAGAACGTCCATTTTTTATCGTTTGTATTGACATAAAGTCTCAAGTAACAGAGCCTTACAGCATGCTTACCCTGGCTGAGCTCCTTCACATGCCCCAAGTGGAGCGTGCCAGACCTCTCGTGGTCGCCGGGGAGGAGGGTTTAGCGCGTTCGGTGAGGTGGGTCCATACCAGCGAGATCTTCGAAATTGGCCCGCTACTCCAAGGAGGTGAAGTCCTGCTCACCACCGGACTCGGGCTAGTCGGACGACGTCCCAATGAGATTGCCACCTATGTTTCGAACTTGGTGGACCGCAACGTCACAGCGCTCGTAGTGGAAATCGGCCGCACCTTTTCAACGCTTCCATCGACACTACTTTCCAATGCGGTGAAATATGGCCTCACACTTATTGAGCTGCACCAAATCGTGCCATTCGTTGAAATCACTGAAGCAACTCACCGCGAAATTATCAGTCGCGAACAAGTAGCTAAACCAATTCAGTCTGGACCCAATAATCTCTTCCTCGAACACCTCGCTTCCGGTGCAACTATCCGATCAATTATCGAGCTTGCGAATCGTATTTCTGGCGAGGCGGTTTCTTACGTCGACTCAGCAGGAGAAATTGTTGTCACTTCTGCTGACGAAATTCCGCCAGGTCCTCCCTCAAATTCTACTGAGGTATTTATCAACGGACGACCACGCGGTGTAATTCATATTTTTGGATCCAAGAAGAATTCTCATCAAGTCGTTGGCGTAGCGACCGCTCAATCACTCGCGGTATTACTGTCACGGAGTGATATGCCCGTAGCCTTAGTGCGACGAGAATGGTTGCTTAGTTTAATGGCCTCACCGGATGACCCAGAAATTGCCTCAGATATAAAGGCTAAAGCTGCTGGCTTAGAACTCCTCGGAAATACTTTCCAGCCAGTGATCTTCTCGGGTTTCACAATCAATGATCGCTCTCCACTGCTTGCTTCACTTGCAAGTTCAAGGGTAGGTCTGGTGATCGACCTTGATGATTGTCTTGCGGTAATTTCAATTACTCCGAGAGAACGTATCAAAGAGCGTGCTCGCCGTGATCTTTTTGAGGCCACTCTCACTTCATTATTTACTTCGCTAGAAATTTCACTTCGTCAACGTCTTCGAATAACTGCAGGTGACCCAGTAACAGACATTTCTTCCCTCGGCCGCAACATGCGTACTGCGCGGAGTGCAAGCAGAATTAATGAATCGCTGGGCAACTCCGCCTCTATTCGGTATGCCTCAGAACTTGGCGCCCATCAGTTACTTGCTTACTCGGTTCCTGATCGAACTCTTGAGCTCTTCGTCGATGAACAGATCGGCGCTCTCATAGACGCAGATGCACGTGGGAATCGCGACCTAGTGGGCACCTTGGAAGCACTCACTCGCGCTGGCTTCTCTAAGACCATCGCTTCTGAGGCGCTGGGCATCCGGAGACAGACCCTTCATAACCGCCTGGGAAAAATTTCCGAGGTGCTCGGTCCCACTGCCCTCGAGGATCCTGAGCGAAGATTTAGCCTCCAAGTGGCACTCGTAGCCTGGCGCCTACGAATCAGTGCTGCCGCCCGAAACTAAGAGAAAAAAGATTTTCGCGCTTCGCCCCATTTGTGCTTGACCGCGATCACATAGGTACCTAACGTCGGCTACACACTTCCCTTGGACCCATAAAGACCCAGCACAAAATAGTAATGCCCCGGTTTACCCCGTAAGTCCATTAATTCGAACTGAATGGAGATCCCTTTGAAGCGTCGGGCACTCGCCGTCGTCGCAGGAGTCACAGCTGTACTCCTCGCGGCATGTTCTAGCTCATCCTCATCATCTACTGCTGCCGAAGAAGCCGCTCCTGCCGTGGAGAAGCTCAAGGTTGCCTTCGTCTATATCGGTGTCCCTGGTGACGCCGGTTGGACCTACATGCACGATCAAGGTCGTTTGGAAATGGAAGCTGCACTCGGCGATCAAGTTGAGAGCACTGCCGTAGAAAATGTTCCAGAAGGCCCAGCCGGTAAGAAGACTTTTGAAGATCTCGCCCGAAAGGGATACAAGTTAATCTTCGGAACTTCCTTTGGCTACATGGATCAAATGCTTGAAGTTGCTGCTGCCTTTCCGGATGTGAAGTTCATGCACGCAACCGGTTATAAGACTGCTCCCAACATGGGAACCTACTTCGGCGCTGCTGAAGAAGCCCGTTTCCTAGCGGGCATGATCGCCGCTTCGGTATCAAAGAGCGGTCGCCTTGGCTACGTTGCTGCGTTCCCGATTCCTGAAGTAGTTCGTGGAATCAACGCATTCGAACTCGGCGCACAAGCAATTAATCCAAAGGCCACTACCAAGGTTGTATGGACCTCAACTTGGTATGACCCCACCATTGAGAGCAAAGCTGCTCAATCGCTCTTGAATGCTGGCGTTGACGTACTTGCGCAACACCAAGATTCACCGGCAACTGGCCAAGCTGCGGAAGAGGCAGGCGCTCGTTGGCTCTCTTACAACAGCAATATGCAAACCCTGGCTCCTAAGGCTTGGGCTGGCGGCCCAGGTTGGGATTGGGGCCCCTTCTACACCGCACAAGCAAAGGCCGTCATTGATGGCACGTGGAAGAGTGAGCAGTACTACGGAAACATGAAGGATGGTCTGGTCAAGCTCTTTGGACCTGCTGAAGATGTTCCTGCAGATGCTGCAGCAGCCGTGAAGGCCGCGCAAGATGCCTTCCTCGCTGGTACCGCTCATCCGTTTGATGGTCCAATCCTTGATCAAGCCGGCAAGACACAGGTCGCTCAAGGTGCAACAGCACCAATGGATGCCCTGATGTCGATGCAGTACTTCGTCAAGGGTGTTCAAGGAACCATCGCGAAGTAATTCAGCAATACCCCTTCTAAGGACGAACCTGGATCAGGCATGATTCAGGTTCGTCCTTAGATTTTGTCCCACCTAGATATTTCGCTAGTAAGCAATTGAGGGAGAGATTGTGATTGCAGCCCGCCACATCAGTAAATCCTTCCCAGGGGTTCTTGCAAACCAAGACGTCTCCTTCGACGTATCTGCCGGCGAGGTGCATTCACTTCTTGGAGAGAACGGCGCGGGCAAATCAACTCTCGCAGCGATTCTTACTGGGCTCTACCAACCAGATGCTGGTCACGTGGAAATCAACGGGGCACGAGTGGCACTCAAGAGCCCTCGCCACGGTTTAGCACTTGGTATTGGCATGGTGCACCAACACTTTCGCCTCGTTTCACAATTTACGGTTGCCGAAAACATTTCGCTCGGGGACCGAAAGCAAAATTGGATTCTTTCCACAAAAAAAGTGGAGGAAGCGGTTCGTGAAATTGGTGAACGCTACGGACTGCCGGTAGACCCACGAGCTCGCATCAATGAACTGACGGTTGGCGAGCAACAACGAGTTGAGATCATCAAGACGCTCTACCGAGGTGCGCAGGTCTTACTGCTCGACGAACCCACGAGCGTGCTTACACCACAAGAGGTCACCACTCTCTTTGATTCAGTCCGCACACTCGCCAGTGAGGGCAAGAGTGTCGTTTTCATTTCACACAAGCTTGGCGAAGTCATGGATATCTCTGATCGTGTCACTGTGATGCGGGATGGAAAAGTTGTCGGAAAGACTGCAGTGGCACACACGTCTCGCGAAGAGCTCGCTCGCATGATGGTGGGTAGAGACGTTGATCTCTCCGCCATCCGGGCCACCAAACCTGCTGGTGCACCACTACTTGAAGTACGTGGCTTAACTGCAAAGAGTGCTCGCAGCCAAGTCTCTGATGCATCAATTGTGGTGAAGGCTGGAGAAATCGTCGGTATTGCAGGGGTCTCAGGAAATGGCCAACGTGCACTCGCCGAAGGAATTGCTGGTCTGACGCCACTTATTGATGGACACGTAACAATTTGCGGTACAGATGTCACCAGCAAGGGTTCAATTGCGGCCCGCAAAGCCGGACTTTCATACGTCCCGGAGGATAGAAACGGAACGGGGTTGGCGCCTTCGCTCTCGATCTCAGAGAACATGTTGCTCACCGAAGACCTTCCATTTCTTGTGAATCATAAGAGCGCCATTGCTAAGGCTGATGAGGCGATCAATGCCTACAGCATCAAGACTCCAGGTGCATCAACAGCAACCCGAATGCTCTCCGGGGGAAATGTTCAGAAAGTTCTTCTCGCGCGTGAACTCGGGCACGACCCGCAAGTATTGATTGTCTCTTCTCCTACTTGGGGATTAGATGTAGGCGCCGTCGAGTTTGTGCGGGGCAAATTAAACGAACTCCGAAATCAAGGCCGTGCGATTCTTCTCATCAGTGAAGATCTTGATGAAGTGAGAGCACTCTCAGATCGTATTTATGTCATCTTCGAAGGCAAGATCGTGATGGAGTGCCCTGGTGAAGGGGCCGATGTCACCACACTTGGTCTGGCGATGGCGGGGGCCAGCACATGAGGATTTCGTTAGAACGACGTGGTTCAGTCAAGTCTTGGCACCTCATTGGGGTGCCACTTCTCTCCGTCATTTTCGGCATCCTCGTGGGCGGACTCTTCTTGGAAGCCACCGGACACAATGCCGTGCTTGTTTTCCAGACGATGTCGCAAACTTCATACACGACTCTTTATGGAATCGGTGACACTCTCGCTGCTGCAACACCACTCATTTTCACTGCGCTAGCTGCACTTGTAGCTTTCCGAGTAAATCTCTACTCGATTGGCGCCGAGGGACAACTCTTTGTTGGCGGCATCTTTGCATCAGGTGTGGGAATTGCAGTCGGTACATCTTCGTCGGCACTCGCGATTCCTGCTGTACTCATTGCTGGCATCGTTGGCGGCATGGTGTGGATGACTCTGCCAGCGCTCTTTCGCGCGTGGTTTGGCACCAGTGAAATCATCACCACCCTCATGTTCAACTTTGTTGCGCTCTTTCTTATGCGATATCTCATTTATGGTGCATCTACTTACTGGCGCGATCCCACTTCCACAAACTTCCCACAAGGGAAGAAGCTCGATCAAAATGCCTGGCTACCTCGCTTTGGCACGCAGAGCATTCACTGGGGACTCGTACTAGCGTTGGTTGCCACCATTGGTATTTGGTTCCTCCTTCGTAAGACGCGCTTTGGTTATCAGATGAAAGTTCTTGGAGATGCACCTAATGCGGCGCGCTACTCGGGTGTTCCTGTAAAGCGCATGACTTTCACAGTACTGATCATTTCCGGAGGTTTAGCTGGTTTAGCTGGCGCCAGCGAAGTTGCCGGCCGCGCTCATGCCCTAGACCCGAACGGTCTGGCAATTGGCCTTGGTTATGCAGGCATCATCGTGGCCACTCTTGCTCGACTCAATCCATTTGGAGCTCTCATTATCGCCATCGGGTTTGGTGGATTGCAGAACAGTGCATCTGCACTTCAAAGTTTGGGTACGGAATCAGTTCCGTCGGCAATCGCCACCACTTTACAAGGATTGATTCTCCTACTTGCCCTTGCGGGTGAACTCTTCGTCCGTTACCGATTGAAAGTCTCTAAGAGAGTAGAGGTGTCGGCATGACACAAGAATCCGTATTGATTCTTACTCTTGCAGGCGCAATCGGTACTGGTACGCCACTTGTCTTCGCCGCGATTGGTGGAGTAATCAGTGAGCGCGCAGGCATCATCAATCTGGGCATGGAAGGAATGATGCTCATCGGCGCCGTGACAACATTTCTCGTAGATAACAAGACAGGCTCTCCCCTTCTTGGTTTCATTGCTGGTGGTATCGCCGGCGCTCTCTTAGCTTTAATTCATGCAACGTTGGCAATTTCTCTGCGCGCCAATCAGATTGTTTGTGGATTAGCCCTCACGATCTTTGGCACTGGGCTGGCATCCTTTATCGGTAAACCGATCGAAGGAGCCAATCTAGAAAAGAGTTTTAATAAATTGAAAATTCCGTTCCTCAGTGACATTCCTGCGATCGGGCCGGTGCTCTTTAAGCAGGATGTGCTTGTTTACTTCTCTTGGTTTGTGGCTCTACTTGCATCCCTCTATCTCAACCGGACTCGTACCGGTTTGAGTCTGCGAGCGGTGGGCGAAAATCCAGCAACTGCTGATGCTATGGGACTCAGTGTGGTTCGCATGCGTTACGCACACGTCATTGTCGGTGGTCTACTCGCTGGCTTCGGTGGTTCCTATGTCATTCTTCGAATCGTTCCGGCTTGGAGTCAGGCTGGTACTACAAACGGAATTGGCTGGATTGCATTGGCGCTTGTGGTCTTTGCATCATGGCGCCCTTTGAGAGTGATTGCAGGTGCCTATCTATTTGGTGTCGCCCTGCAGGCAAACTTTGCTCTTCAAGCAAAGGGCATCACCGTGATACCCGCCGAATTTTTGGCAATGCTTCCTTATCTCCTTACAGTGGTGATCCTGGTGGTACTTACAGCAAACCGCAGAACACGTGGCGCCGGAGCCCCAGCAGCACTTGGTCTTCCATTCGTACGAGATGAACGCTAACGAAAGTGACACGAAATTAATGAATCGGATCAGAGTCGAGTTCACCACTGAGCCTTTCGTTATTGGTCGCACGCCAGAACATGCCAAAGCTGCCGAGACGGCCGCCGCCAGCGCTGGACTCGAGACAGAGTTCGGTCCCTTTGGTACCAGCGCCGTGGGAGATCGAGCCGAAGTAATGGCTGCGCTGCCAGCCATTGTCGAAGCGGCAATTGATGGGGGGGCAGCGCGCATCAGCTTTCAAGTGACCACATCGGATTCAGTTCCTCGCAAACCCGGGATCCACGACGCGCTCGAGCGTCTCCTCCTGCGAGTAGAGGTGGAGATGGGAGCCGGTCTTGAGGAGCTCTCTCGCGAAGATAAGCAGCGGGCCGTAAAAGTCCTGGAAGAGCGCGGCGCCTTTAACCTGCGTGGCAGCGTGGAAGATGTGGCCGATCGCCTTGGGGTCTCCCGCTTCACCGTCTATAACTACCTCAACGCCACCTCATAAGACTTTCTTACCTGGTTCAACAGATTGTTGACCCCACCCCCTTCGCAACCTACCCTTAACAGGTGCCAACGCTTGGGGAGATAAACGCGTTGGGCGCCGCACAGGCCGAGGAGCTCTTCGCGCGCTGCTGTGTCGCCCCGACTTTTTGCGCCGCCATGTCCGCGGCCCGACCCTTCCAAGACCTTCATGCCCTGGAACACGCGGCTGACCAAGCAAGTGCAGATTTGGATCACGCCAGCCTGCTTCTGGGATTTTCCGGACATCCGCGCATCGGAGATAGAAAGCCACACTCTGCATGGTCATCGGCCGAGCAATCAAATGTTTCGCAGGCAGATATAAAAATCCTTGACGACTTACGGGCAGCTAATTTTGCATACGAGGAGAAGTTCAATCATGTCTTTCTGATTTGCGCCACAGGCAAGAGCGCGGAGTACATGTTGAATGAATGTTTGCGCCGGATCAACAACGATCCTGATGTAGAGATCGAAGAAGCGCGCGAACAGCTCAGACTTATTAATCGCATTCGCGTCAACAAACTTCTGGAGGAATCATGAGCGGACTCTCAACTCACGTACTCGACACTACTACTGGGATGCCAGGTGTCGCCATAAAAGTAAATCACTCCATCAACGGCGTCATCCAAGTGAGCGGTACCACTAACTCTGATGGCCGCATAGCAGACCTCCTTGAAGGCAAATCCTTGCAGGCTGGAAACCACACACTCACTTTTGAAGTTGCTTCTTACTTTGCCAAAGACACACGCGAAACCTTCTATGCAAACATCAATATTGATTTTGTTGTTACAGATACAACTCGGCACTATCACGTACCACTTCTGCTAAGCCCATTTGCTTTTTCTACGTATCGAGGGAGTTAATAATGAATATCGTGCTAGGCGATAACCGTTATGGCAAAGCAGAAAACAGAGTTGTTCGCATCACTCGCGAGCAAGGCACTCATCACATTCTTGATCTTAACGTCTCTGTACAACTGAGCGGAGACCTCGAAGATACCCACCTCACCGGTTCAAATGCGAAAGTTCTTCCCACTGACACACAAAAAAATACGGTCTATGCGTTTGCCCAGAAATATCCAGCAATGGAACCAGAGACTTTCGGTCTCACGCTCTGCGAACATTTCTTAGATACCCAAACACACGTTTCTCGTGCCGAGGTGCGCTTAGAACAATTTATGTGGGAGCGCATCAACGTCAATGGAAAACCGCATCCTCGTGCTTTTCAAAAGAACAGTTCAATGAAGCGCATCGCTCGCGTTGTTGTAGAACGCGGAGCAAATGGACAAAAAGTGGCCTACGTCAGCAGCGGACTTGAAGATCTTGTGGTTCTTAAGACGAGTGATAGCGAGTTCACTGGATTTATTAGAGATGAATACACCACACTGCCAGATGCCACAGATCGCATCATGGCCACTCAGGTAAGTGCCAAGTGGCGCCACGATAGCCACGACTTCTCGGCTATCAAGAAGAAGGACTTCGGCAAGAGTTTCACGCAAGCAAGTGAGATTATGGTGGCTGTCTTTGCCGACCACTACTCACTTTCGCTACAACAGACCCTCTTCGAAATGGGCAAAGAAACAATTACCCAACAACCTGAGATTTCAGCTGTACGCCTGAGCCTTCCTAATAGGCATCACTTCCTCGTTGACCTCTCACCTTTCGGCCTCGAGAACAACAATGAGGTCTACTTCGCCGCCGATCGCCCGTATGGTTTGATCGAAGCGGTAGTCACGCGAGACGATGCATCTGACGCCGGCTTTACCTGGCCGGCTTGGTAGGGGAGATACGTCATGGAGTTCTTTAGACCAGCAACGCTGATTGACGCAATTGCGTTGAAATCAACCCACCCCACTGCTCTTTGCATCAATGGTGGTACCGATGTCATGGTGGAGTTAAATTTTGATCGTAAGCGCCCGGAAACACTTCTCGATCTCAGCGCTATTTCAGAATTGGGTGAGTGGACCGATCGGGGAGATTCCATTCTCCTTGGCGCGGGAGTTCCCTACACGCGGATATATCAAGAATTAGCCAAAGAACTTCCTGGCTTAGCTATGGCTTCACGCACTGTCGGCTCGTTACAGATTCGCAACAAGGGTGGCGTTGGTGGCAACTTGGGGTCAGCATCGCCTGCAGGAGATGCACATCCGCCACTGCTAGCAAGCGGTGCAACTGTCAATGTTGCGAGCGTCAACGGAACTCGTGCAATAGATATCAATGAGTTCTTTTTAGGTCCAAAGAAGAATGCGATGAACCCCGATGAAATTATTACCAGTGTTCTTATTCCTAAGGCACGCGGTGGACAGCAATATTCAAAAATCGGTACCCGCAATGCGATGGTCATTGCAGTCTGTTCTTTTGGTATCGCAATAGATGCAAATAACAAGAGCGTTGGTACCGGTATCGGCTCTGCAGGGCCAACCCCCTTGCGTGCTCATGAAGCGGAAAGCTACGCAGCTACTCATCTAGATTGGGCAAACGGCAGCGCTGTGACCCCAGAGATGATGAAGGAATTCGGCGCTCTCGTCGCTGCTGCGTCAAAGCCCATCGACGATGTACGTGGTACTGCGGCATATCGCCGACACTCGCTTGCTGTTATTTCGGGACGTTGTTTGAAATGGGCTTGGACCTCCACACAAGATATGAGGAGTAAGTAATGAGACTCACGTGTACGGTAAACGGAAAAGTAGAGACCATTGATGATGTGTGGCCAGGCGAGAGTTTGCTTTATGTACTTCGCGAGCGCATGGGCCTTCCGGGCGCCAAGAATGCATGCGAGCAGGGAGAGTGCGGCTCTTGCTCGGTTCATCTCGATGGAATTTTGGTCTGCGCATGCTTAGTGGCTGCCGGCCAAGTAGAGGGTGCCGAAATTAAAACGGTAGAAGGATTAGCTGGAGCCACAGATCTTCATCCGGTACAGCAGGCCTACCTCGATGCGGGCGCGGTGCAATGTGGGTTCTGCACTCCAGGTCTCATTGTCGCCACCGTCGATTTGCTCGAGAAGAACGCTGATCCAAGCGATAGTGAGATTCGCGAAGCCCTCGCCGGGAACCTCTGTCGCTGCACGGGTTACTCAAAAATTCTCGATGCTGTTCGACTCGCGGCTGTCCGTCTTGAAGGGGCAGGTAAGCATTGAGTAAGACTCTTATTACCGGTGCCTACCTCGCCACGGTTGATCTTCAAGATCGCGAAATCAATGGTGGCTGGGTAGCAATTGATGGAAAGCGCATTGTGGGGATCGGCGCGGGCGAAATCCCAAGCGATTACTCGGCTTTCGATCGAATCGATGGTGCCGGTTGTTTGCTCACTCCAGGTTTTGTAAATACACACCATCACCTTTATCAATGGGCTACTCGTGGTATCGCAACTGATTCGACTCTCTTCGACTGGTTAGTTGAGCTCTATCCGATTTGGGGACATCTAGATGCGGAAGTCACGTATGGCGCAGC
>JBAXIG010000020.1:0-23198 GCA_037138535.1 Actinomycetes bacterium | reverse complement strand
TCGTGGCAGCTTTCGATGTTGATGCAAAGAAGGTCGGTTTCGATCTTGCTGATGCGATCAGCTCAAGCCAGAACAACACCATAAAGATTGCTGATGTAGCTCCCACAGGCATTTCGGTACTGCGTGGACACACATTCGATGGTCTCGGTAAGTACTACCGCGAAATGATCGAGGAATCTGATGCGCAACCAGTCGATGTAGTAGCCACGCTCAAAGAGTCAAAAGCTGATGTCTTGGTCTGCTACCTCCCTGTTGGCTCAGAAGATGCCGCTCGCTTTTATGCACAATGCGCTATTGACGCTGGTGTGGCATTTGTTAATGCCCTTCCGGTCTTCATCGCAGGAACTAAAGAGTGGGCAGATAAGTTCACTGCTGCAGGTGTGCCAATCATTGGTGATGACATTAAGAGCCAGGTGGGCGCCACTATTACTCACCGTGTGCTCGCTAAACTCTTTGAAGATCGCGGAGTTATTCTTGATCGCACTCTCCAACTCAATGTGGGTGGCAATATGGACTTCATGAATATGTTGGAGCGTGATCGCTTGGAATCGAAGAAGATTTCTAAGACGCAATCAGTTACCTCACAACTCTCACATGACATAGGTAAGGGCAATGTTCATATTGGACCCTCTGACTATGTCTCGTGGTTAGACGATCGTAAGTGGGCCTATGTGCGCCTTGAAGGTCGTGCATTCGGAGATGTCCCACTTAATCTTGAATACAAGCTTGAAGTATGGGATTCACCTAACTCCGCAGGTGTCATCATCGACGCAATTCGTTGCGCCAAGATTGCACTTGATCGTGGCATTGGTGGGCCAATCCTTTCAGCGGCTTCTTACTTTATGAAGTCTCCTCCCGTGCAGTACTCAGACAGCGAAGCTCATGATGCTGTGGAGAACTTCATCGCTGGCACGATCGAGCGCTAATTTCACACCTGAGATGGCTTTTCTAACAGCGAACGGCGTGCGATTTAGAAGATTGCTCGCTGTTCGCTGGATATCGCAGGGTATGGATGGTCTCTACCAAACTGCTTTAGCCTCTTTTGTGCTCTTCTCACCTGAGAAGCAAGCCACCGCCGGATCGGCAGCGATTGCATTTGCAATCATGTTGTTGCCCTACTCTTTTCTTGGACCTTTTGTCGGCACCATCCTCGACCGCTTCTCGCGTCGGCAGATCATTTTCTATGCAAACACCATCCGTGCCTTCGATCTTCTTCTTGTCGCGCTGGTAACCATGCGAGGTAAGAGTGACTTACTTCTTGTTGTTGTAGTGCTCTTATCTTTCGGAGCTAATCGCCTTATTTTGGCTGGATTATCTGCCGGTCTCCCCCGCGTTATTGATCGCACTAAATTGATTGAATCAAATGCCATCGCGGTGACGGGCGGATCCATTGCGATAGTTATCGGTGGGGGGCTGGGATATGGATTACGTTCCCTACTCGGACACTTCGAATCACTCAATGCCGCTGACTCAATATTGGTCGCAGTCGCCGCACTTGGATACTTCATATCTGCCTTATGCTCGCTTCGTCTGAAACGTGATGAATTAGGACCAACCGAACATGAACTCGTGCGAGCTAAATCAGTAGGAATTGTCACCGCTGGGATTCTTGACTTCAAATCGGGATTAGCGCATTTACGTCTCCATCGCGATGCCGCACTTGGGATGATTGCCGTGGCTATTCAACGCGGCGGCATCACGGCTCTCGTGGTCACTTGCCTCTTATTGGAACGGAATACTTTTCATGATCCAAATAACCCAGATGCTGGATTAGCAGGATTGGTACAACTTGTGACCGCTGCTGGCGGGGGGGTTTTCGTTGGCGCGTTGATTGCTCCGTGGGCGACGCGCAAATGTGGACGGCATCGATGGATCAGAGTGGCGCTGGTTCTTAGTGCAACTCTTGTACCCACTTTTATTTGGGGAAGCCACATCCTTTTAGCTATCGCGGCTTTCTCGGTGGCCGGGTTTGGGCAATCAGTGAAAGTCACCTGCGATGCACTCGTACAAGAGAGCATTGCCGACGAGTTTCGTGGTCGAGTCTTTTCTGTCTATGACGTATTGGTTAATGCTGCGATCGTCGGTGGGGCTGGATTGGCTGCACTGATTGTGCCAACATCTGGGCGTTCACTCCTACTGCCTCTGCTTGTGGTCTTTGCCTACTTAACTATGGCATTTCTGCTACGAGGGTTTAGTAAACCGTCTACGGATTCGATTGGTTCTCCAGCCACCACTTCTTAAGTTCGGCAATCGCAATCTCTCTTCCCAGCGGGCCGCGGTCAAGGCGCAACTCCATGAGATGGTTATAGGCGGCCCCCACCAATCGAGAGGGCTTTACTTCTAAAATCTCCATAATTTCGTTGCCGTTAAGATCAGGACGAATTAAAGCGAGCTCTTCTTCTTCAGCCAAGCGCGCGATACGAGCTTCGAGATCATCGTAGATAGCGGCAAGCGTGGCGGCCTTACGCACATTACGAGTGGTGCAATCCGAGCGCGTTAAGACATGTAAGTGAGTAAGAAGATGTTCCGCGTCACGTACATAACGTCTTACGGCGCTATCCGTCCACTCACCACTTCCATAGCCATGGAAGCGCAAATGCAACTCGACCAACGTCGTTACATCGTTCACAATGTCGTTGCTATACCGCATTGCTTTAAGTCTAGATTTGGCTAAATGTGCACCCACCACTTCATGGTGATGAAACGAGACTCCACCCCCAGGAATGAGAGCTCTAGTTTTGGGTTTTCCGATGTCATGCATGAGCGCAGCCAGTCGAATAACAAGATTGGGACCGCCTAAACGCTCTTCCATTTCAATTGCTTGTTCTAAAACAATGAGTGAGTGCTCATAAACATCTTTATGTCGATGATGCTCATCAATTTCTAATTGGAGTTTAGGTAATTCGGGCATCACATATTCAGCGACTCCACTGGAGACCATCAAACTCAAACCAATGCGGGGGTGATCTGACAGGAGGAGTTTGTTGAACTCCTCTCTAATACGTTCTGCAGAAATAATGGATAAGCGATCCTTCATTACATTAATAGCAGTAAGCACGGCCGCATCTGGCGTCACGCCAAGTTGCGCAGCAAATCGAATTGCCCGCATGATGCGCAATGGGTCATCAGAGAAAGATTCTTCTGGAGTACCTGGAGTAGAGAGCCGTCTCTCGTTGAGGGCGGTTACACCACCAAATGGATCGACGAAACGGCTTCCCGCTTCTTCGAGAACCAATGCCATCGCATTAATCGTAAAATCTCGTCTACGTAAATCGCCCTCTAGCGAGTCACCGAACTCGACCTGAGGCTTTCGACTCTCTGGGTCATATAGCTCACTTCGATAGGTAGTGATTTCAATCTGTAAATCACCGCGCGCACCCGAAATGGTCCCGTACTCAATTCCGGTCTCCCAGATCGAATCACACCATCCTTGAAGCATTTTCTTGATTTCCGTAGGGCGGGCCGCGGTGGTGAAGTCCAAGTCGGTGGAGAGCCGACCCAGAATGGCATCTCGGACGCACCCTCCCACGAGGGCTAATGGGTTTCCGGCGGCGGCGAAACGGCTCGCCAAATCGCGGACTTCAGGCGCCAGGCGCTCGAGTTCTTGTAGCGCGAGTTGCCCGGCGGCAGCGTGCAGCGGCGAGTTCATAAGTTCAAGGGTAGGGGTAGGCAGGGTGGCTCGTTACGCTGTTCCCATGACCCCCGCGCACGAGCATGGGGCGCTTCCACCTTTTGGGCAGCCGGCACGCCCCACCCCAGCCGCCCTGGCAGGAAAGAAGCGACCTTCCGCTTCTACACCTCAGCCCTCCCAGGCCACGCCACGGCCAGGTAAAGAGCGCCAAGAGAAACCTCGCCGGCGCAATGAAGAGATCAGTGCTGGCGGATTGGTTATTGATCTTTCTGGCGACCTCGGACTCCTTATTGGTCGCCACGATAAACGCGGACGCACCTTATGGTCACTTCCTAAGGGTCATATTGAATTTGGCGAGACACCCGAAGACGCAGCCATCCGTGAAGTGGCTGAGGAGACTGGAATTGAGAGCGCGATCACTCGTTCTCTCGGTGTTATTGATTTCTGGTTCATGGCTGAAGGAAAGAGAATTCATAAAACAGTGCACCACTATCTCTTTCGGATGACAGGTGGAATTTTAACTCCTCAAAAGAATGAAGTTGATGAGGTAGCTTGGTTTCCACTTGTGGAAGTCTCTAAACGCCTGGCCTACTCAGACGAGCGCAAACTCATAGCAAGTTTTGGCGATCTAAAGAATTTAATCTAATGAAGAGAGTTTTCCTCGCTCTCATATTCCTCATTGCTACTTCATTAAATTTACAACCAGTGCACGCAGCAGCTTCTACCATCAATTATGCGTTTGCAAATATTGCACAAGCCAGCACAACTTCATTAGCGAGTATCAGTCTTGAGTTGACATCACCAGATGGAGCCCAGTCATGGAGTGTACGTATCTTGCGTTCTCCAAAAGTATTCAAATCCCGCAGTGAACTATTGGCATTTGAAAAGAATCCTTTAATCGCCTCTCAAGTGGTACTTGATAGGAGCGGCAATAACAGCTTGGAGAAGATTAATGCATTACGAGTGCGCATAGAGATCCCTGATGCGCCACAAAAATCCCTTGAAATAAGGGGTTATCTCGCAGAGATTTCTATTATTGGTGGAAAGCCTGCGAAGGTCCCTTTCTTTCTTATTGGAAAAGGAAATCAAGGTGTAGCACCCACTCCTGTCTCGTGGATATGGCCAATACTGGATACTCCGCATAGAAATATCGAGGGTGTATTTACGGATGATGTACTCGCTACAAGCCTTCTTCCTCAAGGCCGTCTTGGGCGTATGCTCACCGCAGCGGAGGGAAGAAACTTCACTTGGTACATCGACGCTGAGTTAATTGAAAGCGTAGAAGCAATGAGTAAGGGTTACTCCTTACTTGATGGTAGTGAAGGAGCGGGCAAAAGTGCAGCCACGGAATGGTTAGCACGTCTCCGTAGGGCAATTGAGGGCCGCAATGTTTATGCCGCACCTTACGGTGACCCAGACTTGGCCACCTTTATCTCACTCAAGAAACCAATTGCTTTGGCCGCGTTACAAGTGATCGGTGCAAACCGCTTAGCTCAATCTTTGGGAGTAAGTGTACAGAGCGATCTCGCCTGGCCAAGCGATGGTCTCTTTTCATCAAAATCACTCGCGTATTTGAAGAGTGCGGGTTATACAAAGTGCATAGTCAGTCGAAGAATGTCTCCTACTCCTACGAATGAAACTGCAACGCGTACTTCTTTCGCCAAAGCTGAAGGAGTTGACCTTTTAATAGGTGATGAAATTTTGTCGCGATACTTAAAAAATATTTCTATAGAAGTGAGCAATCACTTCTATGCCCAACTGGCAATGATCACCGCCGAGCGCCCCACCACCGCACGGCCACAGGTAGTAATACCGGAGCGCATGCCGACGCTCACTTATAGCCAAGCGTTGGTGGCCGATCGCGAACTGCCTATCAATGAGATCTCACGCGATCTCTCCGTGGCTACCGCCGCCTCACCGACCTCCCCGCTGACCTCCCCGCTGACCTCCCCGCTGGCCACCCTGAAGGTGGCCGGGCTGGAACCTCGAACCACTTCAGTGCTACCTCGGGTTGAGAGTCTGATCGCCCAATTTGGCGCCGTCACCCTGCCCCCACACGTGAGTTCAACGGAGTCGAAGCTGCGCTCCACACTTGTTTTAGCAGCGGCTTGGCGAAGCGCACCCTTTGCGGGTTACCTCTTCTCTCAATCGACTCTCAAAATTGCTGAACGGATCAACCGACAAGCCCGAGTGCTTCCCGGACGCTACACATTGACCAACCTTAATGGAAAGGTTCCACTCACTTTAAGTAACGATGCTGCGTTACCCGTACACCTACGACTCGAGTTGCGCCCCACCACACTTCGCCTCAAACAGCCAGCAGCTGTTGACCTTCAACTTCCAGCAAAATCGCACTCCCAAGTGTCGGTGCCAATTACGGCGTACTCATCCGGCGAAGTCTTTATGGAGGCCAGGCTCTTAGATGCCGCCAACCATCAAGTAGGAGATGTGGTGTTGTTGCGGGTTTCTATTTCTAGCATTCCACCAGCAGCCATCTTGGTCACCGAGATTGCTGGCGCTGCCCTTTTCCTCGCTGCAGCAGCGCAGGTAATTCGCAGAGTGAGAAAGCGTCGATCATGAGCGAAATGATGCGTTCATCCGCAATTATGGCGGTGGGAACCACCATCTCTCGTCTTACTGGGCTAGTCCGTAATCTCTTACTTGTCATTGCACTAGGAACTGCAATTCTCGGTGATACTTATCAGGTAGCCAACACCATTCCCATGATTATTTATATTCTTGTGGCGGGAGGCGCTCTTAACGCTGTCTTTGTGCCACAACTCGTCAGAGCCATGAAAGATAATTCTGACGGAGGAAGTGCGTTTACTTCTAAATTAGTTACGGCCACAGTAGTCATACTCGGCGGCGCCACTTTCGTAACAATCCTCTCTGCCCCATTAATTATTCGTCTCTACGCAAGTAAGTTTTCAGATCCTAGTTTCATTGACGAATTCAACCTCACTGTCACTTTTGCACGTTACTGTTTGCCGCAGATTTTCTTTCTCGGCCTCTTCACCGTCCTTGGCCAGATCGCCAACGCTCGAGGAAGTTTCGGTCCAATGATGTGGGCGCCCATCGCTAACAACCTTGTCGTCATAGTGGTTTTAGGCGTCTTTATTGCTATCGCACCTTCAGTGAGCGCCAATTCTCTTACCTCGGGGAAGCAGGCATTGCTCGGACTTGGGACTTCATTCGGTGCGCTCATTCAAGCTGTCCTACTTCTTCCCGTCGTAGCGCGCTCGGGAGTGAAATTGCGTCCGAACTTCCATTGGAGGGAGTTGCGCAAATCTGCCGGGTTAGCTACGTGGACTCTCATTTTTGTACTTTTCAATCAATTGGGTTTTATGGTGATTGTAAACTTGGCAACCGCAGTCTCGGTTCGAGCAACACAAGCTGGGGTTACTGAAGGAGTTGGATTTACTCCGTACCAAAATGCTTATCTCATATTTATGCTGCCTCATTCAATTATTGCGGTCTCATTTGTAACGGCACTTCTACCAAAAATTTCAAGAGCGGCGGCGGCCGGTCAAGGCGAGAGTGTCAAGCGCGATCTGGTGAGCCACCTCGGAATTGTGGGCGCGTTTACAGTTCCCGCAGGGATGGCTTTTCTCTTCTTGGGCCAACCGATCGCACACCTGCTTTATCTTGGAGCCGATAGTTCAAGTGCACATCAAATCGGATCGGTGCTAGCTGGGTTCTCCTTGGGAATCATTCCGTTCTCTGCTTCATATCTCTTGCTTCGCGGCTTCTATGCTTATGAAGACACCAAAACACCGGCTTTCATCACGCTGGTGATGAATCTTGTGATGTGCATGTTTGCCTTCGCCGCTTATCACTTCCTCCCTCTTCATTGGATCACTGTCGGCATAGCAGTAGCTTTCGGAATCGGTTATTTAGCGAGTACTTTTGTGGCCTCAAGAATTCTTCGCACAAGGGTCGGTGTGTTAGAAGGTGTGCTGGGGACGTACGCAAAGTTATTCTTTCTCGCGCTTATTGCCTTTCTCCCCTCTTTGATCATTCACCACTTCATCTCTATCGCACACGAAAGCCTTTCAGCAGTCATTGAGTTACTGCTCTCTGGAAGCGTTGGGCTCTCCATCTATCTCTGGTTAGGCGGGCTGATGAAAATCGAGGCCCTCATGCAAGTTCGTCAGCTACTTGCCAAGGGTTGGAAACGCCTCACCGGAGCGCGTGGCCAAGGCGGGAATCAATAACGCCTAAGATTGGTTTCATATTCATCGATGGAAGGTAAGAGATGGCTCTGGCTCATGGATCGCGCGAAAACCCCGCTGAAGTAGTAATCGTGGGTTCTGGCCCCGCCGGTTACACCGCTGCGATCTACTCAGCGCGTGCTCAACTCGAGCCGATTCTCTATCAAGGCTCCGTCACCGCAGGTGGCGCCTTGATGAACACCACCGAAGTGGAGAATTTTCCCGGATTCACCCACGGAATTATGGGTCCTGAGTTGATGGATTCTATGCGCGATCAGGCCGAGCGCTTCGGAACAAAGATGATCACTGATGACATCACTGAGATGGAATTGGCCGGGAGCATCAAACGCCTCGTTGATGGTTCAGGCAATGAAGTCTTCACTAAGAGTGTCATCTTGGCGATGGGTTCGGCTTATCGCGAATTAGGACTTCCTGATGAGAAGCGACTCTCCGGCCACGGCGTCTCATGGTGTGCTACGTGTGATGGATTCTTCTTCCGCGACCAAGATATTGCTGTCGTGGGAGGCGGAGACTCAGCTGTAGAAGAAGCGACCTTTCTTACCCGATTTGCTTCCTCAGTCACCATGATTCATCGCCGTGACTCGCTACGGGCTTCGAAAATCATGGCTGAACGCGCGCATAGCAATCCGAAGATTAAGTTCGCATGGAATAGTGAAGTGAGTGAGATTCATGGCGAGGCTAAGGTAAGTGGTGTCACGCTAAGGAATGTAAATGATGGATCTAGCAGCACTCTGCCAATTACTGGTCTCTTTGTAGCTATTGGTCACGATCCACGGAATGAATTAGTGAAGAACCAAATAACTCTTGATGGTGAGGGTTACGTATTAGTTGATGCAGGCAGTACCCGAACCAATCTCCCAGGAGTCTTTGCTTGCGGGGACTTGGTGGACCACATCTATCGACAAGCCATTACAGCTGCAGGTTCGGGATGTCAGGCCGCTCTCGACGCAGAACGTTTTCTTTCCGACGCACACTAAGATCTACAAATAACGAGGGGATAAATAATGGGTACCATGACTGCAGTAACAACAGCTACCTTTGATGCCGAGGTACTCAAGAGTAATCTTCCGGTCCTCGTAGATTTTTGGGCAGAATGGTGCGGTCCCTGCCGCGCTGTAGCTCCGATCCTGGAAGAGATTTCTCAAGAGCATGGCGCAAAGCTCAAGATCGTCAAACTTAATATCGACGAAAACTCAGAGCTCGCCATTAAATATGGCATTACTTCCATTCCGGCTTTAAATATTTTCGTTAATGGTGAAGTTGTGAAGAGCATTGTGGGAGCTAAGCCGAAGCCCATGCTCCTGAAAGATCTCGAAGCTTTTATCTAAAGAGGTATTGACCTTAGATATCTCATGATATTAAAACGTGGATCGCGGGGAGTTGAGGTTGTTGAGCTCCGTGACACTTTGGTCCGTTTAGGGCTTCTAGAGAGTGTCAATTCTGCAGCGGAACATGACCTTTTTGACGGAGAAGTAGAAGTCGCAGTGCGCGCTTTTCAACAAGGGCGCGGGTTAACTTCTGATGGCATGGTGGGCACGCATACTTTTCGCGCGCTTGATGAAGCTCGATGGAGATTAGGCGATCGCGTCATCCGAATAAGCGCTCCTATGATGCGCGGGGACGATATCGCACTTCTGCAAACTCGGCTGATGGAGATGGGTTTTGATTTAGGTCGGATCGATGGCATTTTCGGTCCGCGCAGTGCACATGCCCTCGCAGCGTTTCAGAAATCATCAGGATTAAATGGTGATGGTTCATGCGGTCCAGAGACACTGCTTGCGCTTCGTCGCCTTCAACGCACCGTCACTGGCGGTCTCGCACATGGTTTAAGGGAGGCAGATGCGATACGTCGACAAGGACCGGCGCTCTCTGGAAAACGCATTGTTATTGATCCGGGTCATGGTGGTGATGATTTCGGTGTGAGTGCTTTCGATCTCAATGAATCTGAGATTGTGCTTGATGTGGCCTCGCGTATTGAAGGCAGACTTGGAGCCCTTGGTGTCGCTGTTTACCTCACTCGCGGCTCGCAGAGTTTGCCTCTTGATGATGGGAAGAGAGCCGAGTTTGCCAATCAGAGCGGCGCGGATCTCTTTCTCTCCCTCCACCTGGATGCGAATCTGGCATCAGATGCTCGCGGGGTAGCCACTTACTATTACGGAAATGATGCACATGGCGCACACTCTGTGGTGGGTCAACGACTCGCCTCTCTCATCCAACGAGAGATCTGCGCCCGCACCGATCTCCTTGATTGCCGCGTACACGCAAAGACGTGGGAGTTACTCCGAAATACCCGAATGCCGGCAGTACGCGTCGAACTTGGATATCTCACAAATTCTAGCGATGCGGCCAGACTTCGTGATGGAAATTTTCGAGAAGTCCTAGCGGAGTCTCTGGCGATCGCAATTCAACGTCTCTACTTACCAGATGATGGCGAAGGTGAGACTGGAGTACTTCGCTTGAGTGATTTGCGTGAGAAGATATAAGCATGAGCACCGGATCGCGCCTCGACGCTTTCGTAGCGCGTTATGCAGAGCGGACCAAAAGCATGACCGCCAGCGAGATCCGGGGACTCTTTGCGGTGGCCTCCAGACCTGAAGTTGTCTCTCTCGCCGGCGGCATGCCAAACCTCACTGCGCTGCCAATGGATGTGATTTCGCAAATCGTCGCAGACGTCATTAACGAAAATGGTCAGGTAGCTCTGCAGTACGGCAGTGGACAGGGTGATCCAGTCTTACGTGAGCAAATCACTGAGATTATGAAACTTGAGGGGATTGATTCCCATCCTGATGACGTCGTCGTTACTACTGGTTCACAACAGGCTCTCGATCTAGTTGCCCGTATTTTTCTTGATCCAGGTGATGTGGTTCTTGCCGAGGCGCCTTCCTATGTAGGAGCTCTTGGAACTTTCCGGCAATATCAAGCGCGCATCGTCCACGTTGAGATGGATGATAACGGTTTGATCCCAGAGAGATTGCGTGAAGCCATAGCTCATACACGTGCACAAGGCGGAAAGATTAAATTTCTCTACACAATTCCAAATTTTCAGAATCCGGCTGGAGTATCGCTCTCATTAGAGCGACGCCAAGAAGTACTTAGGATTGCACGCGATGCAGACATTCTTATTATTGAAGATAATCCCTACGGTCTTCTTGGTTTTAATACTGAACCCACTCGTGCATTGCGAGCAGATGATCCAGACAATGTTGTTTATTTAGGTTCTTTTTCAAAAACATTTGCACCAGGATTACGTGTGGGTTGGGCTGCTGCCCCACACGCAGTTCGTGAAAAGCTTGTATTGGCTAGCGAGTCTTCAATTCTCTGCCCGTCAAATTTTGCACAAATGGCTATCTCTCGGTATTTCGCAACTCAACCGTGGCAAGATCAAATCAAATCTTTTCAAGGCCTCTATCAAGAACGCCGTGATGCCATGTTAGAAACTCTCGAACAACACTTTCCGGCAACTGCTACGTGGACTAAACCAGGTGGCGGTTTCTATGTATGGGTGACACTTCCGGAAGGTATTGATACGAAGGCCATGTTGCCGCGCGCCGTTACCTCACGTGTTGCCTACGTTCCAGGAACTGCTTTCTTTGCAGATGGTTTTGGTTCATGGTCAATGCGTCTCTCTTACTGTTACCCATCACCTGATCGAATTCGTGAAGGTGTGCGGCGTCTTGCGGGAGTCATTGAAGAAGAAATGGAGTTGCGTGCCACTTTCGGAGGTGCAGCTATTCCATTGAGTGAACGTTCTCAAAGAATCCTGCCACCTAGTGAATTGATGTGAGTGAGATGCACTTATCCCGCGTACTCGTACTCTCGGGGGGACTCTCCCATGAGCGGGATGTCTCCATCCGCTCGGGTCGACGGGTAGCCGAGGCTCTTCGCTCGCAGGGTATAGAAGTTAGTGAGGTGGACTCGGATAGTTCACTCCTTCCTACCCTCTCAGCCCTCGAAGCTGGGAGCGTCATCTTTCCTACGCTTCATGGGGCGGCAGGTGAAGATGGCGCCATTCGTGACATTTTCGAAATGCTCGACCTCCCCTATGTGGGATCCAGTGCTGATGCCTGCCGGAGATCCTTCGACAAGCCGATTGCAAAGGGAATTGTGGAATCAGCCGGAATTCAAGTGCCTGCCTCTAGGGTCCTGCCACACTCCACTTTCCGTGAACTCGGAGCGCAATACTTACTTCCATTGATTGAGAAATCTATTGGCCTACCGCTGATGGTGAAGCCCGCTAAAGGCGGATCGGCATTAGGTGCAAGTGTGGTTCGTACTGCTGCTGAACTTCCCGAGGCCATGATCTCTGCCTTCTCTTACGGCAACGATGTAATCATTGAGCCTTTCATTGCCGGACGAGAAATTGCGGTCTCTGTCATAGAGGAGAGTGATGGAACTCTTACGGCACTTCCCATTGTAGAAATTGTGGCTGATTCAGGTTTCTACTCATATGACGCTCGATACACGGCGGGGTTAACTGAATTCTTTGTGCCAGCAAACATTGATTCGGCGTTAAGTGCCAGAGCTACCGAAGTTGCTAAGAAAGTTCATTCGGTACTTGGGCTTCGTGATCTTTCGCGCTCCGATCTCATCATCGATAACAATGGTGAGGTCTGGTTCTTAGAAGTTAATGTGGCCCCTGGTATGACCGAGACATCGTTACTGCCGCAATCTGTAGCGGCCACTGGCCGAGAAATAGGCACGCTATATAAGGAATTAGCAGAACGCGCTCTACTTCGTAAGTACTCTACTTCTCAATAACTCCGAGGATTCTTTCGAGATCGTCTACAGATGCAAACTCAATCGAAATCTTTCCTTTGCTACGACCTAATTCAATTTTTACACGAGTATCTAATTGGTCAGAGAGTCGGCTAGAAATTTCTGCTAATCGAGGCGAGGTGGGACGAGCATGTTTTGTGCGGGTCTTTTTCTCATCTTCTAGTCCGCCCATCGCAACAATTTCTTCAACTGCGCGCACACTTAAACCTTCGGCGACAATCTTGCTCGCTAATCTCTCGATCTCCTCGGAGCTTGAGAGTGAAAGGAGTGCTCGTGCATGACCCGCGGAGAGCACACCTGCAGCTACTCGCTTTGCCACGGATGGTGGCAACTTTAATAAGCGTAAAGTGTTAGAAATTTGTGGGCGTGAGCGCCCAATGCGGGTAGCGAGTTCCTCTTGTGTGCAGCCAAAATCTTTAAGTAACTGTTCATAAGCGGCCGCTTCTTCTAATGGATTAAGTTGCGCGCGATGTAAGTTCTCCAGCAGTGCATCCCTGAGTAAGTCATCATCTTCACTCTCTTTCACAATGACAGTGATCTCTGAAAGACCAGCTTCTTTGCTCGCCCGAAGCCGACGCTCGCCCATAATCAATTCATATTTACCGTGAGCAAGGGCACGCACCACTGGAGGTTGTAAGAGACCGACTTCTTTAATTGAAGCAGCAAGTTCGGCAAGTGCCTCTGGTTCAAAAATTTGTCGCGGCTGACGAGGATTCGCTGAAATGCTCTTGATGGAAACGGTCGCCAGACGGAGTAAACCCTCAAGCGATGATTGAGAGTTATCCACAGGTCTTGCAGGAGTTGTGGATACCTCGTTGACCTGGGATTTTGACTCTTTTAAGGAAGAGTTCTCCACTGGCTTACTCGGTGAAGAGTGTGGGATTAGTGCTCCGAGGCCACGGCCGAGGCCGCCTTTCTTTCCACTCATGAATGGCTACTTCCTTTGATATCGATGGCGCGTTCGGCTATCTCTCTGGCGGCCGCAAGGTAGGCCACCGCACCAGGCGAGAGTGGATCATAAGTCATCACGGTTTGGCCATACGAAGGAGCTTCTGAGAGTCGAACGCTTCGCGGGATGGCAGAGGTGAGTACCTCGGCCGGAAAGTGCTCCCGTACGTTATCCGCCACATCATTTGCCAGCCGGGTACGCCCGTCAAACATCGTGAGCAAGATGGTGGAGAGGTTAAGGCCCGGATTGAGGTGCTCGGTGACTAGCCGAACAGTGCCAAGCAATTGCGTGAGGCCCTCGAGGGCGTAATACTCACATTGAATCGGGATGAGGAGTTCCTCGGCAGCCACCAAGGCATTAAGTGTGAGCAACCCGAGGCTGGGTGGGCAATCAATCAGCACATAATCGACTCGATTTCCGGCAGCTTCCCGGAGCGCTAAATAGCTTTCTAAGAGGCGGCGAAGTCGGTTTTCTCGCGCCACCATCGGGACCAATTGAATCTCAGCGCCCGCGAGGTCAAGGGTGGCGGGAGCACACTCCAACCCCTCAAATCCAGGTACTTTGACGACCACTTCGGCGAGGGGTCGTGATTCCACCAAGACTTCAAACATCCCTGGAATGGCTTCGTCGTGGTGTTCCACGCTCAGCGCAGTAGAGGCATTTCCTTGTGGATCAAGGTCGATTACTAAAACTTTAAGGCCACCCATGGCCAGCGCAGCCGCAATATTGACTGATGTTGTGGTCTTACCAACTCCACCTTTTTGATTAGCTACCGTGAAGATACGGGTAGCGGGCGGGGCAGGCATCCGCTCCTTCAGGCGACGGATGCCAATGACGCTCCGTGTTTCACGTGAAACGCTCACTTGGCCCCCTTTCGCACGATCAGAATCTTGCCACTCTCAATTCCCTCAAGATAGGGCTCTTCGATATCGACCGTGACGGGCTTGAGTTTGGAGATCACTTTCTCCGCCTGTCGCACCTCTTCTTCGACGCTGCTCCCTTTCAGTGCAACTAACGAGCCGCCGGGAGCGATGAGAGGCCAGACCTGAGCGAGTAGCTTCGGGGTGGCAGAGAGCGCCCGAGCGGTGACAACTTGATAAGAGCCCTTCGCCTCTTCTGCTCGGCCTCGAATAATAGTGATCGTAAGCCCCAACTCGATCTTTACTTCTTCAAGGAAATCCACCCGGCGCTGAAGCGGCTCTAAAAGGGTGACTTTTAAGTCTGGGCGGGCTAACGCCAAGGGGATTCCTGGAAGCCCGGCCCCACTACCAATATCAATAACTGTGGCGCTTTCCGGCAGATATGGAAGGAGGAGGAGCGAGTTCAGGATATGCCGGCTCCACATCCTTGGCGCTTCTCGCGGCCCCATCAGACCGCGTTCAATTCCCGCTGTGAGGAGTAGCTCGGCATAGCGGTGAATCTCTCTACTACGCGTGGGGAAGTAATGGGTGACCACCCCTTCGGGGGGTGTTTCACGTGAAACGTTAGGCAGGAAGAATCACGACCCGGCGGTTGGGCTCCTCACCCTCAGACTCACTGGTGAGTTCTGACTCCGCCACCGTGTCATGCACGATCTTCCGTTCAAATGGGTTCATGCTTGCCATCTTGACGGCTGTCCCAGTGCTCTTCACCTCTTCGATAGCGCGCAGCGCACTTTCGGCGATTTCTGCGCGGCGTTGCACCCGGTAACCCTCAATATCGAGCATGAGGCGACTGCGCTCATCGGTGACTGTTTGCACGGCTAACCTGGTGAGCTCCTGGAGCGCATCCAGCACCTCGCCATCGCGACCTACAAGAATGCCTAAATTGCCACCCGCGATGGCGACCGCTGCCCGACCATTCTCCACATCCATATCGATATCGCCATCGAGGTCTGCAATATCGAGTAACGCTTCGAGGTAATCTGCAGCGATCTCACCCTCTTCTTCTAACCGGGTCAAAAGCGGCTTTTTCTCGTCTGACTTCTCAATAACTTCATCTTTAACAACTGCATCTGTGACGGTCTCATTCATGAGCGCTCCTTAGGTTGATGTAAAATCAAAGTCATAACCCGTTATGACCTATTTTATATAGGTATGGGCTATTTCTTTCGCTTCGGTTTTTTAGGTTTCTTAGGTTGTGCTCGTTGCCCAGTGATCTCTTCAGGAGAACTCTCTTCTGAGTTTCCACTCTCAGTTTCGCTCAGCCGCACTCCGCTTTTACGAGCTTTTCGCGCTTCCCATTCTTCATACGCTGGTGAGCCGGGGGTGGGGTTGTTGCGAATGACATAGAACTGTTGACCCATCGTCCATAAGTTGGTGGTGAGCCAATAAAGCAGAACTCCCACTGGAAAATTAACTCCAGAGACAGCAAAAATAATGGGGAAGACGTAGAGCAAAATCTTTTGTTGTTGCACCATGGGGTTGTTTTCAAGTGATGCGGCTGGCATACCCTTCATCATGAGTTGACGTTGGGTCGTGAAAGTGGTGGCCGACATAAGGATAATTAAAATTACCGTAACAATCTTGACTGTCATGGTTGATGTCGAGCTCATTGCTGGGTGCATGAACGACTCTGAGAGCTTCGCACCAAAAAAATGAGCATTTGCTGCGTCGCAGACTTCTTCGCGAGAAAATACGCCAGCGTTGACATGTTTGGCAGCTGTTGTGGCACATTTACCGTACTTGTCGAGACTTCCTGAAATGCTATTGAGGACTCTAAAGAGTGCAAAGAAGATGGGTGCCTGAGCCAAGATTGGTATACAAGAAGCTAGTGGGTTGGTGTTGTGCTCTTTGTAGAGCTTCATCAACTCCTCGGATTGCTTTTGGCGATCATCCTTGTACTTCTTTTGAAGCTCTTTCATCTTTGGTTGCAACACTTGTAATGCGCGCTGACTCTTAATCTGCTTGACGAAAAGCGGAATGAGAATGATTCGAATAGTGATTACAAGACCCACAATGGATAGCGTCCATGAGAGACCGGCATTTAACCCTAAACCACTAAATAGTGAGTGGAAAGCCCGCATAATGAAGGAAACTGCGATGTAAAGCGGATTAAGAACGGAGTCCATAGGCACCTTCTCTCATTAATGTACTTTCTTGCGCTTTCATTGAAATCACATAATCCACGCCACCTGAGCTCCATGGGTTGCAACGGAGTAAGCGCCAAAGAGCCATGCCAACACCACGTAAACCGTGAGTAGAAATGGCGGTGATGGCATACGAGGAACATGACGGATAGTACTTACAACGGGGCGCTAAACCAGGAGAGATAAATTTTTGATAAAAGCGCAATGGTGAGATGGCCAGAGAGCGGGCTAGTGAGTTCATGCTCGACCTGCTGAAGTGAGAGCAACATCAATCTCATCTTGAAGTTGCCGGTAAGGGAGCGTAGTAATTGCCGGCAAGGCTCGCACCACAAAACGATCTTGAGAATTGAGACGATCGAGTCGAGTCGAGATAATGGCCCTTAATTGGCGAGTAACCCGATGGCGAACGACTGAATTACCCACACTTTTAGAGACGATAAAACCTACTTGACTTGTTGAGCTGGGGATCTCTGTGCTCCCAGCATGCAACACAAAAGCCGATGAAGAGATTCGGCGACCACGGAGGGCGCGCTTGAAATCCGTGTTTGTACGCAGACGTTGTGTGCGCTTCATAAGGAAGAATCGACCGCTGTGTTGACCGACATGGAGGCGTTAGGCCGAGATACGAACGCGGCCTTTTGCGCGGCGAGCAGCGAGCACCGCACGACCAGCGCGAGTTGACATGCGGAGACGGAAACCGTGTTTCTTGGCGCGTCGACGATTGTTGGGTTGAAAAGTCCGCTTAGTCACAGTGGGGCTCCTGGGGTTATCACGGCACTCTGCTGAGTGCACAGGTCTAAAAAGGTACGCGTCTGCCGAGTGAGGGTCAAACTGGCGCCGTTTTGCTAGCCGGGGATCGCAGGAAGTCTCTAGATATCTCCGGAAGTCTCTAGATATCTCTGGAGGTGTGGTGAGTGAAAAATAGCGGCACACTGAGGGTTGTGGAGAAGTACTTGCCTGGGGATAACCTCTCGCGGTACGGTTCCCACCCTCAAAGAGGCGTATTACATCGCTAAAAAAGGTCTCTATCAGAGAGCGAGTTCTCTGATATATCTGTGGATAAGCCTGTGGATAACTAGAAGTGGGGTGGAGAAATGGAAGAGATCGCTATTAGTGAACGGGTAGATGACCTCACCACCCTCTGGCAGCGAATTGTGCTCCGGGTAAATGAAGCGACGCCGCAACACGGCGCCTTCCTTAATCTCACCCAACCCGAAGGTGTGGTCGAGCGCGGTGGCGCCACCACTCTGCTCCTCTCAGTACCTAATGAATTTGCCCGCGGGGTTTTAGAAAATCGTCTCCGTGGCCCCATTACGACTGCTTTGGCGGCGGAAATTGAAGGTGACGTGCGAATCGCGGTCACTGTTGATGAATCTCTCGCTGAACAAGTTCAAGACGATCCAGAGCCCGAGGTAAGGCCCGGTACGGGTCGCGGGAGCGAACGCAGCCACGAAAAAGATATTGAAGATAGCAAACTTAATCCGCGGTACATATTTGAAACTTTCGTTATTGGTGCATCAAATAGATTTGCACATGCTGCGGCGGTTGCGGTCGCTGAGGCTCCAGCAAAAGCTTATAACCCGCTCTTTATTTATGGTGACTCTGGTTTGGGTAAAACCCATCTCCTGCACGCTATTGGCGCATACGCGAAAGATCTCTATAGCGGTGTCCGAGTCCGATATGTATCCAGTGAAGAGTTCACCAACGACTTTATTAACTCGATTCGCGATGATAAAAAGAGTGCCTTCCAACGCCGCTATCGTGACGTAGATATTCTCCTTGTCGATGACATCCAATTCCTGGAAAATAAGGAACGTACACAAGAAGAGTTTTTTCATACGTTTAACACTCTAAAGAACGCTAATAAGCAGATTGTTATCTCGAGCGACCGGGCGCCAAAACAACTCACCACTTTGGAAGATCGCTTAAGAAGTCGCTTTGAAGGTGGATTAATCACTGATATTCAGCCACCAGAACTTGAAACTCGTATTGCTATTCTTCGTAAGAAGGCTGCTCAAGATAAATTAAACGCTCCGGATGATGTCCTTGAATACATTGGTAGCAAAATCTCTACAAACATTCGAGAGCTTGAAGGTGCGTTGATTCGGGTGACCGCCTTCGCTAGTTTGAACCGTCAGCCAGTAGATATGTCGTTGGCTGAGATAGTTCTCAAAGACCTCATCCCTGGGGAATTAGGGCCAGAGATCACATCAAGCACGATCATGGCTCAAACAGCTGCCTACTTCTCTCTCACGCTCGAAGACCTCTGTGGTACCTCTCGTTCGAGAGCATTAGTGAACGCCCGCCAAATCGCGATGTATTTATGTCGCGAACTCACAGAACTCTCATTGCCAAAAATTGGCCAGACTTTCGGTGGCCGCGACCACACCACAGTGATGCACGCAGATCGCAAGATTCGACAGTTAATGGCCGAACGACGGAGCATTTTCAACCAAGTCACCGAGCTCACCAACCGGATTAAGCAATCCGCTCGAGCGAACGGGTAGAGATGGTTATTTTTAAGAATATTTTTAGGAATAAGTACCCCAATGCCCGTTTTGCCATATTTCATACACAGCATGGGGATAAGCGTGGGGATAACCCTCTCTCTTCTGGTGGGAAAGTGGTCTTATATAGGGGTATCCCTGTGGAGGAAATGCGTACAACTCACAACTCTCACTTGATGTTCCCACGTTGGGCCACCCTTACCCACACACTAAAAGAGTTAATAAACGTGGGTGACGTGCGTAAATATAACTTATCCACAGTTTCCACAGCGCCTACTACTACGACTACCTTTATCTCTTTAAAGAAGGATTTCTCATGAAGATCACCGTAGAGCGTGACGCCCTGGTCGATGGGTTGGCTTGGGTATCTCGCAGCCTCTCCAGCCGGCCAATTATGCCGATACTTCTTGGTATCTCACTGGAAGCCGCAGGTGGCAATCTCCACTTAGCTGCTTACGACCAGGAAATCTCCGGCGAGGCCGAGGTGAGTGCCCAAGTGGATGCGCCAGGAAGGGCTGTAGTTTCAGGGCGCCTCTTTACTGATGTCATTCGCTCACTCCCTCATAAACCCATCACATTCGCTTTGGATGGGTCACGGCTCAATATCACCTGCGGTTCATCGCGCTTCGCGCTTCCCACGATGAATGCAGATGATTACCCCACACTTCCCACACTTCCCGCTGCCGCCGGTGAGGTTGATGGAGAATTGCTCTCGCACGCAATCGCGCAAGTTGCGGTCGCTGCCGGCCGTGATGACTCGTTACCAGTTCTCACGGGGGTGCATATTGAAATCGAAGGCGACAAAGTAACACTGGCAGCGACAGACCGATACCGTCTTGCCGTTCGTGAATTCCATTGGAGTAGTCAGAAACCAAACACCAGTGCAAGCGCGCTGATTCGCGGACGTACACTATCTGAAGTTGCCAAATCACTTTCTGGAAATTCGAAAGTGACTTTTGCGCTAGCTCCATCAGGTGCGCACGAACACCTTGTGGGTTTCTCCACCGAGAACCGCACCACTACTACCCGGATGCTTGATGGCACCTTCCCTCCCTACCGACACTTACTTCCTAACGAAGCATCCTCAGTCGCGATCGTTGAAGTGTCAGCGTTAATGGAGGCAGTCCGCCGAGTTGCGGTAGTCGTAGATAAAACCAGTTCCCTTAAATTAAATTTCTCCGAGGGCGCCCTCCGTCTTGATGCGAAATCAACAGATGAAGCGCAAGCGACTGAAGAGATTGCGGTGGATTTTGAAGGTGATGAAATTTCCATTGCCTTCAACCCCACCTTCCTCACAGACGGACTCACTGCAGTAGGCACGCCTTTCGTTCACATTGCTTTTACTGCTTCCAATAAACCAGCGGTACTTTCAGGTAAAGCGAGTAAAGATGCGGCGGCTGACGATTCATATCGTTATTTGCTCATGCCTATGCGTTACTAATGATTCTTCGAAAACTCGAACTGATTGATTTCCGTTCGCACAAACAACTCCTATTAGAGTTTATTCCTGGGCCAAACCTCCTGATAGGTTCTAATGGCGCTGGAAAAACCAATATTATTGAAGCAATAGGTTACCTAGCATCATTAAAATCTCATCGAGTATCGCAGGATTCACTACTCATTAACAAAGGTAGTGAATGTGCATATATCCGTGGATTAGTTGAAAGAGATAATCGAGAGGTTTTATTAGAGTTAGAAATTAACAACGGAAAGAGTAATCGAGTAAGAGTAAATCAAGCAGCACAACCAAAAGAACGTGACATCCTTGGCTATGTGCAGCGCGTTCTTTTTGCACCAGAGGATCTTGAACTAGTAAAAGGTGATCCCGCCACCCGCCGAGATTATTTAGATACTCTACTTGTAGCTAAGTCACCTCGGCTTGCGGGTGTTATTTCAGATTATGACCGAGCTCTTAAACAACGTAACTCACTTCTTAAGTCTGCCCACACACGAAACTTTGACGAGGAGACGCTAAATGTGTGGGATGAGAAGTTAGTTGAACGAGGCAGTGAGTTAGTTTTTGAGAGATTGCAGCTCATTAATGAACTAGCTACACCGTTCAGTTCTGAATATAAATCCGTAGCTCCTCATGGAGAAGTGGAAATGAAATATCGAAGCTCGCTGGTAGAAAATGAGATACTTGACTTATCAACAGGTAAAGATTCACTTAGCGTTTCAATGTTTGCAGTATTGAAGAAAGAACGTAAGCGTGAGATCGAGCGCGGAATCACCTTGGTGGGCCCACATCGAGATGAACTCTTACTTTTGCTCGACAATGAACTCGCGAAAGGTTACGCCAGTCATGGAGAATCTTGGTCTATTGCGCTTGCCTTAAAATTGGCTGCTTACGATCTATTAGAGGCCGACAACCCCATACTTATTCTCGATGACGTCTTCGCTGAACTGGATGGTAAGAGAAGAGATGCGCTCACCACACAACTTCTTCATAAAAGTGATGCTAGGCAATTGTTTATTACTGCTGCAGTAGTCGAAGATGTTCCTATGGAGTTCCGTGACCACATCATTCAAGTAGGTGAAAGTAATGGCTGATGAGCCAGAAGAGTTAGATTCTGAATCTGCCACGAGTTCCCCTCAAAGTACCGGGCTTGATTTAGCTCGCTCTCTCTTGGCCGCTGCTAAAGCAAAACAAAACTCAGCACCTTTACAAACAAATGGGCTTCGTAAGCAAGTAAGAAAACGCAACCGTCGTGGCGGAGATCCCACCTCGTTGGGTGAGGTGATCGCCTCATTAGCTGCCGAACGTGGTTGGGAAGCTGATATTTCCTCAAGTACTTTGCTGGCACAGTGGGGTGAAATTGCCGGCGCAGACTTAGCGGCTCACGTGAAAGCTGAGTCGCTTCGAGATGGGGTGCTCACTCTTCGTGCAGAGACCACCGCTTGGGCCACACAATCCCGACTCCTCTCCACCGATTTACTGAAAAAAGTGCACGCACACCCTGAGGGCAAGAGCGTGACCGCCATCAAGGTCTTAGCTCCCACCCCACCTTCATGGCGGAGAGGTGAGCGCCACGTGAAAGGGCGAGGACCCCGGGATACGTACGGTTAACCCCCTTCATCTGGGGAAAGTGAGGGCGCGCCCCTACACGCTCTCAAGTGAGCAAGTTGCCATCCTCCCCCCACTCTCCGCAAGTTATTCCATGAGATTGCCGATTCTGGGCGATTTACGGCCCACTCTCACCCTTCTCACCCACTAGGATTGGAGGTAGAAATTGAAGCAATACCCCTAGCCGGCCATGAGGGCGGTTTTCAAAGGGGGCATAGGGAGGCTAGGCGTGACCACCGAATACGATGCCAGTGCAATCACCGTCCTTGAAGGATTGGACGCTGTTCGTAAACGTCCAGGTATGTACATCGGCTCTACAGGGGAGCGCGGCCTCCACCACCTGGTCTACGAAGTGGTGGATAACTCAGTCGATGAGGCACTAGCCGGTCGCTGCGACAACATCGATATTGTTTTACAAAAAGATGGCGGTCTTCGTGTCACCGACAACGGTCGCGGAATTCCGGTCGACATGCACCCCATTGAAAAACGTCCTGCTGTTGAAGTAGTTCTCACCGTCTTGCACGCTGGCGGAAAATTCGGTGGTGGCGGTTACTCTGTTTCCGGCGGCTTACATGGTGTGGGTGTGTCCGTAGTAAACGCACTCTCCGCAACTCTCCGAGTTGATATTCGACGTGATGGATACAACTGGACACAAACGTACAAACTTGGTGTACCGCAAGCCGATCTTGAACGTCTTGCGCCCACAGAGGAAACAGGTACTACCGTTACTTTCTGGCCATCTGAAGATATTTTTGAAACGACTGAATACTCATTTGAAACACTCTCTACTCGTTTTCGCGAAATGGCGTTCCTCAACAAAGGGCTCACTATTTCAATGCGAGACGAACGCGCTGGGCACGTGGACGAAAGTGGCGAGCCCGTACAGGTAACTTATAAATATGACGGTGGAATAACTGATTTTGTGCGCCACCTCAATTCCACAAAAGGTACGACTCACAAATCAATTATTGA
>JBAXIG010000019.1:0-24198 GCA_037138535.1 Actinomycetes bacterium | reverse complement strand
CGATTCCACCCACTTCAAAAGGCGTTCTCGACGGGGTCAAAGTAGTTATCAAAGACAACATTGCAGTAGCCGGCCTCCCCATGCGAGCGGGATCCAATGTCACTGACGGCTGGATCCCGGAATCGGACGCAACCGTTGTTACCTCGCTTCTGGAAAATGGTGCTGAGATTGTGGGCAAATCCCAATGCGAGGACCTCTGCATCAGCGGTGGGTCGATTACCTCTAAGCCCCTCCCCGTGCTTAACCCAATAAGGAGTAATTACTCCGCAGGTGGGTCCTCATCAGGGAGCGCCGTTTTGGTAGCCACCGGGGAGGTCGATCTGGCACTAGGCGCCGATCAAGGCGGCTCAATTCGTATTCCGGCATCCCTCTGCGGTGTGATCGGCTTAAAAGCTACCTTTGGCGCCATTCCGTACTCGGGAGTGCTTGGACTCGAGCCTTCGATTGACCATGTTGGCCCTATCGCTCGGGATATCGAAACTATTCATCATGCTCTGAAAGCGATGGTTACATTCGACGAGAGCGATCCCCGCCAGCGTCCTTTCGCAAACGAGATTCGGGGGCTTCAGGACGCACTCGGCGAAACTCAACTCTTACCGTATTCCAACTTAAGAGTTGCATTAATTACTGAAGGCTTTGAGCTGACACGCGAAGGCGAGGCAGAATTTCCCGGATCAGCGGCATCTGCAGATCTTGTAATGATGCAGGCAGAAAAATTAGTCGCTCTAGGCGCGACCGTTGATCTTATTTCGATTCCCGAGCATCGATTCGCGCAACATGTCTATCTTCCGATTCTGCTTGAAGGTGGTGCGCTATCACTTACCGCATTAAAGTCGACGCTTTTTGGACAGGGATATACCTCCACAGGAAATGTAGAGAGAGAAATTGTCCGCGGACTTTCTACCAACGGAGGATCAGCGTCTACCCTCACAAAATTGATTGCAATTCTGGGAAATATATTCTTCGAAGAGACACAAGGAGATTTCTACCGCAAAGCAAATTTCTTGCGTAAGCAGATCTCTGACGCGTACAACAAAATTCTAGACGAATACGACGTTTTACTTTGCCCAACCACTGCTCCTGCTGGGATTGCAGTAGAGATGTCTGGAGATCCAAAAAATGTCGGCCGTGAGACTTTTTCTTTCTATCAAAATTGCTGTGTTACCGACGTCACTGGTCATCCCTCGATTTCCGTACCTGCCGGAATGATCGATGGGTTACCAGTCGGAGCTATGTTGACAGCAAAACACTTTGACGAGATGACGCTCCTACGAGCCGCCAAAATGTTGGTAAATGTCGCAGACGTTACAGCTCCGAAAGAGCCTTAGATCTAGCGAGGGCGCTGGCGACGGCTCTCGGGACGTGGGCGTGACTTTCCACCTGATTGGCCAGGGCGTCCGCCGGGACGACCACCTGAAGCACCGGGACGACCACTTGAATTGGAACGACCAGCGGGGCGACCGCCACCTGAACGACGACCTTCGCTCTTATCTGCAAAGACCGGAGCAACCCATGGGGTGCCACTTGGCTCTTGTGCGCCGAAGAGTGAGCTCAGTTCCGGTGCATGTGGCTTCACGCGCACGAATGCGGCATTAACACCAGCGCGAGTAGTGAGTCCACGGACTGTCTTCTGTTGATTAGAAGTGGTGAGCGTGACAACTGTTCCTGACTCACCAGCACGTGCGGTACGACCGGCACGGTGCAAGTAATCCTTAGGATCAGTGGGTGCATCTACGTGCACTACGAGTGAAATTCCATCTACGTGAATACCGCGAGCGGCCACATCTGTTGCTACAAGAGCGTTGGTTTCACCCGACTTGAAGGCCGCAAGAGTACGAGTGCGTACCGCTTGTGACTTTCCACCGTGAAGTGAACCGACGGGCACGCCGCGATCTGCAAGCTTCTTAGCAAGTTTGTCGGCGCCATGTTGCGTGCGCACGAAAAGAATGGTGCGACCATCGCGAGCAGCAAGCTGCGTGGTGATCTTGTCTTTATCGAGCGGATCGATAACAAGAACATGGTGATCCATGGTGTCAACAGATGCCTTGTCGGAATCTACTGAGTGCACCACTGGGTTACGGAGGTACTTGCGAACAAGTTGCTCAACTGGACCATCAAGAGTTGCGCTGAAGAGCAGGCGTTGGCCGTTTGGCTTAGTTTGATCGAGGATTTCCTTCACGACTGGAAGGAAGCCCATGTCGACCATTTGATCGGCTTCATCAAGGATGACGATTTCAACATCTGAAAGACGAACTTCGCGTTGCTTGATCAAGTCCATGAGACGACCAGGGGTGGCAACAAGAATTGGGACCGCTTTACGAAGTGCCTGGATTTGTTGTCCGTACGGCATACCGCCAGCGATGAGGCGTGAATCAAGACCAAGTGATTGGTTGAGTGGGCGCAAGGTGTCGTTGATCTGCATCGCGAGTTCGCGAGTAGGAGCCAGGATCAGTGCGAGGGGTTGATGGGCCTTGGCTTGGCGTCCAGCGAGGCGGGTGAGCATCGCGAGGCCGAAGGCGAGGGTCTTACCGGAGCCGGTCTGACCGCGACCTAGTACGTCCCGGCCAGCAATGGCATCGGGCAGGGTGGCAGTTTGGATGGGGAACGGTTCGAGGATCCCGCCGGCTTTGAGGACCTTTACGAGCGCAGGATTAACACCGAGTTTGAAGAATGACATGGACAAGTACACCTAACGGGACGACAAGCGCGTCCCGAAATGGCCCAACTTCGACCAAGATGTTGCCAAGACTCGCAAGTAAACGCACGAAGCGTTCAGGGAAGTTCTTTTGAAGCGGATGCTCCAACTGACCCAAGTCTACCGTGGCTTTGCGCTGCTCTTTACCAGCGTGTTCCCGATGCTGGATTTACGCTCGTGGCAGACTGCAGGCATGATCAACATTTGCCTTGCAGGAGCTACTGGTTGGACGGGTGTAGCCCTGGCCCACGCTATTCATGAAAGTTCAGATCTCAAGTTAGTTTCTGCAGTTGCTCGTAAAAGCGCAGGTGGGGATCTTGGTGAAGCGCTGGGTGTGGGAAGTTGGGGCGTCCCGGTATTCGCTGATATCAACGATGCACTCGATGGCGTTGATGTAATGATCGAATACACCAGCCATGCAACCGTTAAGGCAAATACGTTGGCAGCCATCGCTCACGGCGTGCACGTGATCGTCGGATCCTCGGGCCTCACCGGCGCTGATTACGACGACGTCGATGCAGCTGCGAAGAAAGCCGGCGTCGGAGTTGTGGGTTCCGGAAACTTTGCGATCACGGCAGCGTTAGCACAAGCAGCAGCCGTGATGGTGGCAAAGCATCTTCCGCAATGGGAAGTCATCGACTACGCAAGTTTCACAAAGCCTGATGTGCCAAGTGGTACTGCTCGCGAACTCGCCGAAAAACTGAGCGCAGTACATCGCCCAGCGATCGGTGTCGAAGTTGCTGATATTGCCGGACCAAAGGAGGCACGTGGCGCAGATATCGATGGCACCCGCGTGCACTCGATTCGCCAACCAAGTTTCGTTGTTTCCACTGAAGTAATTTTTGGACTCCCAGAACAACGTCTTGCTATTCGCTTTGATGCCGGGAGTTCTCCAGCACCTTATGTAGATGGCACTTTGCTAGCTGCGCGCGCAGTCATCAAACAAAAAGGTCTTATCCGCGGACTGGATACTCTTCTACTGCAGTAGGAGCAAAGATGTTGATCGATACGGTTCGGCGCACCACGATCACTACGTACAACATTGCCGAAAGCCTGCGCTATTACGTCGATACGTTAGGCATGGAGGTCTGGTTCGACACCACGCTTGTCGATGAAGTCGTTTGTGAGGTGTACGACTTATCTGCTGGCACTCCAGTACGAGTGATGATTCTTCGTGGTGAAATTGAAAGTGCAGAATCGACGCGTGGCCCCGTGGTGAGCGGCATGGTGGGGCTGATGGAATTCGTTGGCCTTTCCTCTCCTGACCCATCTCCAGCTGCCCGTCGCCCGGTATCCGGAGAGATAGTCCTGATGTTTGGTACTCAACATATGCTCGAAATCGAATCACGCATTACATCTGCCGGTTTCCATCTTGAAGGGCCCCCCATTCGTCTCGGCGTGAGTGGGCGAAACGTGGTGTACGAATTGCTTGGTCGTGACCCCAACGGAGTGAGAATTGCTTTCTCGCAGATGAGTGAGATCTATCTATGAGTTATATAGCAGTGATATTTACTTCTACTCGTTGGGATAGCGATCACGAGGAGTATGCGACATGGAGTCATCTGATGTCAGAAATGGTGAGAGAGATTCCAGGTTTTCTTAACTCTGACTCTTTCCGCGACCCGGAGACTCGGGAAGGCGTCACGATCGCTTATTTCGAAAATGAAGAAGCAGTAAAGACGTGGCGCGAAGTCAGCGAGCATCAAGAAGCCCAGCAACTGGGTCGCGAAAAGTTCTACGGCGAGTACCGCGTTCGTATCGCCCGCGTGGAGCGCGAGTATGACTGGAAGAGACCGAACTAGAGCGCTGGAGTGAAACCGAGCACTTCGCCAAAGAAGGTGAGTTCGCTCTCCAGGCTATCGATGATCGAAGTGGCCTTGATGAATCCGTGGCCTTCTCCCTCGTAAGCGATATAGCGATGCTTGATTCCTTTTCGGACACAGACATCGCGGAAAGCTTCTGATTGCGCTGGTGGCACCACTTTGTCATCGAGTCCTTGGAAGATGATCAGTGGTGCAGAGAGATTCTCTGCATGAGTAATCGGTGAACGTTCAACGTAGAGATCTTTTCGCTCGGGATATGGTCCGATCATCGAATCGAGGTAACGCGATTCAAAATCGTGGGTATCAGTAGCGAGCGTTTCGCAATCCGCAACGCCGTAATAAGAGGCGCCCGCCGCGAAGACATCACCCATCACGAGTGCATTCAGCACAGTGAAGCCGCCGGCGCTGCCACCCTTGATCACTACTTTTGATTTATCCGCGGTGCCATCGGCTACCAATGCATCAACAACAGAAAGCACATCCTCGTAATCCATAATGCCCCACTGACCACGAAGGGCATTGCGATACTCACGCCCATAACCGGTGGATCCGCCGTAATTGACGTCGACCACGGCAATTCCGCGCGAAGTGTAATAAGCGAAACTCAATTTGGCGGTAGCAGACACTTGCGAAGTTGGTCCGCCATGCGCAGTGACGAGCAATGGCACTGCTCCGCTTGCGGAGTCCTCCGGATTCTGTGGCGGATGCAAGATTGCATGTACCGAACGCCCGTTCTTCCCTGGGACGGTTATTGCTCTTGGCGTTGTGAGGTAATCAGCCGAAACAGGAAGTGTGGTCTCCCATATGGTGTTGACCACCTTCGCAGTTGCAAGATCGATTTCGACCAGTGCTGTGGGCGACTTGGCGCCGCCGGCGATGATGTATGCACGGTCTCCATTGATTGATTGCGTCGCGTTGAAGGCTGTAAATGGCGAAGCTACATCGGTACGTGACTTGCTCTTTGGATCCACGATTACGACGCGTTGATTGTCTGGAGTTCCGTGGATGGAGAGTAATCGTCCATCATTTAATACCGAAATAAACCGTTGGCCTATTTGCCACATCGGCATACCCCACTCGGCACTCTCTTCGATGATGTGCTCTTTGGTTCCATCGAGTGAGAGCTTCCAAATATTCCACCATCCCGAGGAATCCGAGATGTAGTAGAGCTCGCTGTTGTTTGCCCACTCGGGAGTCAGAATGGACTCCTCAGTGGATCCGGCGAGTGTGCGAATATTCGTTAATTCACCCTTTGAAATATCGGCTATGCGAAGTTCGGTTCCGTCCCAAGGCATTTGTGGGTGCTCCCATGCCATCCACGAGAGGTGCTTACCGTCAGGTGAGAGTCGTGGATGCATGTAAAAGTGTGATGACGATTCAAGTACCCGAAGTTTTCCGTAGAAATTAATGGCGACCAGATCCCGTTGACAATCATGTCCTTCAACAATTTCGCGAATGCACCAAATTTCATTTCCCACTTGAAGCATGCCGGCGTAACGATGCGAACGTGCCTCTTTCGGCTCTGGCGTAAGAGCTATGGGCTCACTATCGGCTTCAAGTAGATAAATGCGTTGATCGCTTTTATTACAAAAGACCAACGCAGGAGAGCCACCCCGTTCGATCATGAGCCAGCTCAATCCGCCGTATTCCAAGATGGAAGTTTTTGCATCCCATGGTGCCGGCAGGAAATCGCCCTGGCGACTGACGACAACGCGCCGTCCACCCTCATGTGGCCTGGTCTCGTCCCAATAGAGCTCGCCATCGGCCACTTGGGTGTATCCGATACTGGTGGCAGCGCCAGCGAGCATGGCGGCAGAGAGTGGCGATTTCCAAGATCCTGGAATTGATGAATTGTTCATCCGACCATCATGGCGGAATTAAGTTGCGATTGCCTAGGGATTCTGGTCTTACGGAACTAAAATTGCCCCATGAAAAGAACTGGTCTCACATTCGCCCTCATCACTTCGCTCGCCGTACTCGCTGGTTGCTCTTCGTCGAGTTCGTCGACTACGCAAAAGAGCGCGGATATGAATATGGACCAGAGCGCCATGCCAGCCCCATCGCTGGCTCCAGGGATGGCAACAGCAGCTCCTGGTGGTGGTTCTTTCCTTAGCGAAAAGCTTCCAGCAGAGGTACTTGCGCTGCCGCTCTTTGATTCTGCGGGCAACACCTTCACTTTGGGGGATTATTCGGGCAAGTATGTGGTCATCACCAATTTCCTCACCTCGTGCCATGAGATTTGCCCGATGACAACGATCAATATGCGCGACATCGCTCGGGCTGTTTCGGCGGTTGGCCTCGCCAGCAAAGTGGCAGTTCTCGAATTATCGGTAGATGGGGAACGCGATACTGCGCCTCGTCTTGCTGCCTATCAGGCGCTCTTCAACGACAGGAGTTGGACTATGGCTGGTGGGAGCAGCGCGTCACTCTCCGCGCTCTGGAAGTACTTTGGTGCCCCCGCTAAGAAAGAAGTATTCAGTGCGGCAGACGTAACTACTCTCCCTCAGGATTGGCAGACAGGCAAGAGCGATACCTACGACATGATGCACTCAGATGTAGTCATCATCCTGGGGCCAGATTCCACCTGGCGTTGGCTTGATCTCGGTTCTCCCAAGACGACTAAGGGCGACATTCCGCAGGCTCTCAAGACGTATCTGACGCAGGATGGGCAGCAGAATTTAGCCGCTCCAGAAGAGCCCACCTGGAGCGTAGAAGCGGTGCTCGCAGCCCTCACACAACTCACCATGGCTGGCTAAGCGCCCTGATTCTTATGAACTAGCGGCTTAATAAATTTTTTTGATTATTGAAGATTACAAGGCAACAAAAGATGTGGTGATAGCACCAGCTATTCCTGCGATTGCGATCCAGGTAAACCATGAACCAGCAGTGAGTAATCTCCACGTGTCAAGGACAGGATCTAATGCAGCGCGGCGGGTACGAATCACGAGCCCAAGTGCCACGAATGCTCCAAGTACGTAGTGGAGGATATTTGCCGCACCCATCAGAAATGCCATCGATGCGTAACTTCCCTCAAAGCCACCTTCCTCAGCGAGCATGAATGGCATGTGGGAAAGTTGGTTCCATTGCATCACCAATCCAATGGCAAGTGCCAAGAAGGTAATGATTGAGTAGGTACCAAGGTTGGCACGGTTCCGTTGTCCTATCCGATGTGAAATCGCAGCAACCACAAAAGGAAGCGCTAGTAACCAACCTGATCTCACGGTGAATAGATGTGCATCCTTAGGGAACCAACCGCCGGCAACGTTGAGGTTGCGGAGGTAGAAGTAGGAGAAAATCAATGCAAAGACGAAAGAGCCGTCAGCGACGATGATGAGGCGAACACCCAGGCGCTCGCGACGTCCCACAGCTTCCGGGGCATCATGATGCATTACATGCTCAGTAGATGTGCTCATTTCTCACTCTTTCCGTAGCCGTAAAAATCACCTGTGACGATTGGTGCCTCGTGGAAGTTCTCTAGGTGTATTGGATAAGGCACGGTCCACTCGAGCGTCTTTGCACCCCATGGATTCATTGGAGCGATCTTTCCCTTGCGCCATGAATGAACTACTGCGTAAAGCAGCACGATCATCCCAATGCCCACCATGTAGGCGCCGATAGTGCTGATCAAATCGGAAGTCGCGAACTTCTGTTCGTAATCAGCAACGCGTCGTGGTTGGCCTTGTGAGCCCGCAGCAAACATGCCGAGGAAGAGTACTTGGAAACCAATCTGTACCAACCAGAAGGAGATGTAACCAGATCGTTCATCTAGCATGCGACCCGTCATCTTCGGGAACCAGTACGCAAGACCTGCGATAGCACCCGTAAGTGCTGACCCCATCAACGTATAGTGGAAATGTGCGGTGACGAACATGGAGCCGTGGAGATAATCATCTGCTGGCACATCAGAGAGGTAGATACCGGTGATCCCGCCGATGAGGAAATTCCAGAGGAGTGCGTAGACGCCGAGCATCGGGAGTTTCATCCACGGTCGACCTCGCCAAAGCGTTCCAAGCAAGACCAAGAAGAGCAGACCTGTCGGGATGGAAATTATTTCAGTAGTGACCATGAATGGACCATTCAAACTAGGCAGCCATCCGGAGATGTACATATGGTGGGCCCAGACGAGAAAGCTGAGACCTACTATGCCTGCCATACCAACCACTGCACTTGTGTATGAGAAGAGTGGTGATCGCGCGAATACGGGTGCAACCTCCATGAGAATGGCCACGCCGGGAAGCAAGATTACGTAGACCTCAGGATGACCCATGATCCAGAAGAGGTGGGCATAGAGCCACCCACTTCCTCCCAGGTTCGCATCGAAGAAGTGCGTTCCGATCGTACGATCCAAGGCTGCCATTATTTGCGACACCATGAATGTGGGGAATGCCGGAATGGCTAGTGCCACACTCATGGTCGCACCGATGACAAAGATCGGTACTCGGTTCCATTTCATGCCCTTTGCGCGCATGGTAACCACGGTTGTAGTGATATTTGCTCCAGCAATTGCCGAAGAAATAGCGAAAATAATGATGGTCACGATAAACGCATTCATACCTGGTCCTGCTTGCACGCTCAATGGTGCGTATGCAGTCCAGCCGGTAGGGATGCCACCGTAGAACCATGCAGAACAGAGCACGGGAATGGCGGTGAAGAGGAGCCACCAGCTGAGTGCATTGAGACGTGGGAAAGCCATGTCACGCGCACCAATCATGATGGGCAGAATGAAGTTACCAAAAGGTCCCGTAGACACGATGATCATCGCGATAATCATCGTGATGCCATGTAGACCCACGAGCGAGTTGTAAATCTCTGCATTGACCCACTTGGAACCTGGAGTGATGAGGTTGGTGCGAATCATCATTGCCATGGTTCCACCAGCGCCGAGCAACACCATTACACCGACGAGGTATTGGATACCTACGACTTTGTGATCCGTGCAGTAGCGGAAGTAGCGAGATACTCCTTGACCTTTTCCTGCGAGGAAGAGTTGCTCTTCGTCAGTGAGGTCCTTACCGATGAGCCAGCGAAATGGTCCGATGAAGGCGCCAATGCCAATCAGGAAGCCGATGCACCAGGCGAACATTGAGAGGGTGAGAAGGCGGTTTTCTTCCATAGGGACTTCGACATCCCACATACTCTTACCCCAAAAGTACATAGCTTCAGCAAAAATGATTCCGACGATCATGCCGGTACCCATGTGGAGTCTTGTGATGAGACTCTTAGGTGGGTTAGGGCGAGATCCTTCGACCTTTGCGTGCTCCAGTGTTGTCATGCTGTGTGGCCTCCTAGCGAGGTTACCCATTGGTTGAAGTCAGCCGCAGCCATCACTTCTCCCTGCGTTTCCATGTACGCGTGATAGAGCCCGCAAAGTTCGGCACATTTTACTTCGATGTGTCCGAGCTTATTGGGCGTAGTACGAGCCAGCGTGGTCACTTTGTCGTTGGCATCAACTTTGACACCGAGTTGAACTGGCCAGAAGGAGTGGTTCACATCTACTGAAGTGACCTTGAAAATTACTGGTCGGTCTATAGGGAGATTAAGGTTTGGCGATTGCACGCCAAGTTCCGGATAGTTAAAGGTCCACACCCATTGCGAACCAGTCACTTCCACTGTGAGGGCTGTCTTAGCATTAGTTGCATTTGCCTCGGCGTTTACATTCATTTCGGTGAGGCCCCACACAATTGCCACGATGCAGAAGAGAGCCGAAACAATCGTCCATCCAAAGATGATGGGGGTATGCCCTCTAAAGTTGGCAGCCTCAGCCGGTGGGGTATCACCCTTGTGGCGATCGAGGAGTGTGTAGAGTGCCACAGCAATTACTACTCCAGCAATTGGTGCAGTAATCACCGTGAAGTAGACGATGACATCTCTGCCGCGCTTCATATTCTCGCTCATGACCTCTGGCATAAATTTTGGATAGAACCAGAGTCCGATGAAGACGAAAAAGGCAGTGATGATGATTCCGAAGACAATCGTGACACGGACGTCTTTTTCAGCTAAAGCGGCCTTCACGCGTTGCCCTGGAGTAGGCGCTAGCTCCTCTACATCGTGAAAATCGCTCATTTGACGGTCACCTTTCCGGACATGAAGCCGTACTTGCTCATCGCAGCACCGAACTTCGCGTATGTGCCATCACCACAGGGGTACTCACAATTCCAGACGTACTCTCCTGGTCCCTTTGTATAGAAAGAGAACTCCATAACGTTTGGAGTGGGAAGCGTGCCTGACTCGTCGAACTTCGTCATGGCTTCTTCCGATTGAATCATCAGCGGAACATTCAGAAAGAGCGGATCTTGCGAGCTAGTAGGAAGGCCGTGGAGAGTGAAGGTGTGCTGGACTTGGGCATCAGTGAGACCAGTGACGGACTTGCCGTTGAGCATCATGGTTCCGTCGACAGTGCCGACCACGCGGGCGAAGTAGGGGTTATTTAATTTCTCGCCGCCGTCGTAGCCATAGATTTTCATCTTGATCAGCGAGTGCGCTGGCAATACAAGGTGGGTGGAAGGTCCATAGGTAACAAAACCCGGATGGCTGCCATTGGCATTCTGTATGTTGTTCGAACTCGCGCTGTCAGCGAAAACCGAAAGCTCAATGGAGGCCGTGTTCATCTTGCCTTGCGGGGTATCTGTCATACCCATCGCAGTGGCAAAAAGTGGCGGTTGCGGATCAGCACTTGCGCTATGCAAGTAAAGGCCAACCCCGGCAACCACAGCGACGCTGACGAGAACGAAGAGGACACCCCCTAACAACTTCTTGGCGCCAGTACTGGCTCCAGTTGCAGTTGTGGTCACAATTCCACCTTCCCGATCAATTCGAGTTCAATTCTTGAGACGTGTGTCACTAGAGTAGAACAGTGAGCTCACTTTAACGTCCTTCGTAACTCTTTTTTTGGGATGAATGTAAGAGTTAAGTATTAAATGGGAGGATATATCTGATATGTCGTTAAATATCGGGTGGGATCTCCTCTTTGGGCTTCCCATCCTCGCGGCCGCCGCTTGGTACCACAGCGCCGTCACCCCAGCCATACCTGGGTGGCGTCGGGGGCTCTTCTTTGGGGGCTTGGCACTGGCATTCATCGTGTTGGTCGGCCCGGTTGCGCACTATGCCGTGCGTATTTTTTGGGTCCACATGGTGCAACACATCTCCTTGATGATGCTCATTTCTCCAATGATCGTCCTGGGGGCGCCGATGGCAGTAGCTGCGGCCGCACCGCCATCTTGCGTTGGCACGTTCTTAAGAGCGGGGTATCGCTCCTGGTTTGTGCGCACCATCGTGAAGCCACAAATTGGTTTTGGAATCTTTCTGGTCGCACTTTTTGCCACTCATTTTTCGCCTCTCGCCAACGCAGGTATGAAAAATGGCAACGTGCACTCCTTAGAACTCGTCATTTTTCTCGTAGCTGGGTTGATCTACTACTACCCGTTGATGAGCGGAAACCCGATGCCGTTTCATGTAGTTCATCCGATCCGACTCGCTTCGCTCTTTGGCATGATGGTTCCCGAAACTATGACTGGTTTCTTCTTGTATTCGAGTAGTCGTCTTCTGCATGATGTCCCTGTGATGGCGGGCATGAACATGGCGCATAGTGCGAGTGCTCTAAACGATCAGCGCATCGGTGGTTCACTGATGTGGAGTATGGGAATGCTGATCGATGCAGGCTGGCTTGCACTCACTGCTCGAGATTGGTTTGTGCACGAACGCGAATCTGATGAGGAAGAGTAATGGCTGACGAGTTATGGGTCTCTGATGAACCCGAGCGCGCTCCTCTCAAGAGTGCGGCGAACGATCCGAAGCGTAAGTGGCTCTTGCTTGGAATCCCGTTGTGCGTGGTGCTCGCTATAGTTGAACTTGGACGTGCGTTTTCAGGTAACCGACGAAGTTGGGTTTACGTTTTTGAATGGCCATTCTTTGCGATCTTTATCGGCTATATGTATTGGAAGTTAACGCATCCGACCAACTTTGATGAATTAGAAGAGTCAGAAGACGAGTAGATGTTATGAATTGTGTGGAATATGTTGCATGCCCCAGGCATACATAGCAATTGCACCAGCAGCGGATGCATTCATTGATCTAGTTGAACCAAACTGTGAGATCTCATAGATTTTTTCACAAGCAGAGATTCCCTCATCTGACATTCCGCTTCCTTCTTGCCCAAAGAACATTACACACGACTTTGGAATCGTGGCTTTCTCTAGTGAAGTGGAACCAGGGACATTGTCGATACCAATAATTGGAATCTTCTGTTCATCACACCAGGTTTTGAAATCAGCCACTGTTGGATGGTGATGAACAGTGAGGTATTTATCAGTGACCATCGCCCCACGTCGGTTCCAATCGCGCTTTCCCACAATGTGAATCCCGGCAACGTTAAATGCATTTGCTGTTCTCACGATGGAGCCAATATTTAAGTCGTGTTGCCAATTCTCGATCGCAATGTGTAATGCGTGGCGGCGGGTATCTAATTCCGCCACGATGGCAGAAACCGTCCAATACCTGTATTTGTCGAGGACATTTCGCCGATCACCATTAGCCAGCAATTCAGGATCGAATTGCTCACCCTTGGGCCATGGCTCTGGATGCGGCCCTACCCCGACTACCGGAAAGAACTCACCCGGACCTATTGCGTCGTTATTGCGAGCATCCATATTTATTGAACGGCGGCAGAGATGGCGGCTGTGTGTGCTGGAGTTGAGCCACAGCATGAACCCACAACGTTGACGCCAAAGCTCTTCATTTCCGTGGCGTACTTGCCCATCTCATCGGGAGTACCTTCATAAATAAAGGTGTCACCGACCAACTTTGGTAGCCCAGAGTTTGATTGAGTAATGATGAAAACTCCATCAGGTCGTGCATCTACCAATTCTTTGGCGATGACACGCATTTCATCAATACCGCGACCACAATTTGCACCAATAATTCGTACGCCAAGGGATGCAAGGTAAGTCACTGCAAGTGTGGGCTTTACACCCATCATGGTCCGCAGGTTTGTATCAAAACTCATAGTGGCGATGATGGGTAGGTGGGGAGCCACTTCCTTCGCAGCGTTTACTGCGGCTTCCACCTCTGCCAAATCACTCATGGTTTCGATGAGGATGGCATCTACTCCACCATCAGCGAGCGCTTTGATCTGTGCGGCGAAAATTTCCTGTGCGCTCTCTAAAGTGAGGGTGCCCATTGGATCCATGAGCTCTCCTGAAGGTCCGACATCTCCCATCACGAAACAATTTGGGTGGCGATCGGCCACCTTGCGAGCCACCTCGGCGCCTGCCTTATTCAATTCGTAAAGTCGATCTTCGAGACCGTGCATCGCTAACCGACCTGCGGTGCCACCAAAAGTATTGGTAGTGATGAGGTTTGCACCGGCGGCGGCGTATGCCTCGAGTACCGCTTCAATGCGATCAGGGTGCTCCACATTCCACAGTTCCGGCGCACCGCCATCGTCGAGTCCGCTCTCTTGGAGCATGGTCCCCATCGCGCCATCTGAAATTAGGGTTCCCTGTGCGAGGGCATCATAAATCGCGGACATTACTTATCTCCTATTTGATTGAGGATCTGATTGATCTTCTCTTCGCTAAATTCACTTTCTAATTCTGCAGCAATTGCAGCAGCTACTTCTACTGGCGCGCCACTTCGCTCCACCCATGGATCGCGGTTCCAGCCATTCATATACGCGTCGGCATCTATCTCTCCAAGGCGCATAGCAGCTTCATCGATCGCCTCTTGAAATCTATTAGGTAGTGAAATCTTGGAAACTTCTTCACCGCTTTTTGCGACAACCATCGATGGGAGCTCACGCCATCGGGTAATTTGGTATTCAGCCATATGGCGACCCTAGCAATAACTCCGGTTCCATCAAGTTGAAGGAGAGCAATGAGTCGATCGCGAAAGACCATTCTCGTTCTAGCCGCGGTTTTGACCTCGTTGATCCTTGCAGCTTGTGGCCAGGGATTAGAAGGCGGCGAGGAGGGAGGTGGCGACGATCGGGCACCGAGCGCACCCCTCACGCCCAACGCCCCCAAGGCCGGTCAGGAGGGCGGAACTCAAGTGCTGCCACCGATCATGGTCGATGAGGTCAGCACGGAGGCCTCGTTGCCGATGACGAACACGCTGGTCTTTAACCTCACGAACCCGGGAGCGTGGAGATTCGCCGCAGAACCTGGAGATCTCTTGGAATTCACCCCCGGTGGGGATCAAGGCACGTACACCACCAATCCATCTGCGAAACCACTCAAGCCTGGAGTTGCAACAGTTACGGCTTCTGACGGTATGCAGAAAATCGTCTTCACGATTACCGTCACCCAATAGTGGTCTTTAGCTGGAAGGACTTAGGCTGAGCTAGTGAATATGGTGAAGCGGGCGTTCAACGCAAAGTATCGAAACACCATTATCGGCCGTGCTGCTCGCCTCCTTTCTAAGAGTGATCGTCGCAAAGTCTTCATTGTTATCTTGATTCAAATTTTCTTGGGTGCTCTCGATCTACTCGGTGTAGCGCTCATTGGTATCGTCGGTGCACTCGCGGTCTCCGGTGTGCAATCACGCGTCCCTGGCGATCGCGTGAGTTCAGTATTGGATTTTGTGGGACTTTCGAGTTTTGATTTTCAAACTCAAACCGCCCTTCTCGGATTAGCTGCTGGCGTTATTCTCGTGGGTAGAACTGTGCTCTCGGTCTTCTTCACTCGCAAGGCGCTCTTCTTCTTGGGTCGTCGCGGTGCGGCTATCTCAGCCGATCTTACTTCGCGCGTGCTCTCACAATCGCTCCTTGCAGTACAAGCACGTACCTCTCAAGAGACTCTTTACGCTCTCACTTCCGGCGTAGGAAGTGTCACGTTAGGTTTACTTGGCACAGTTGTAACAATGGCATCAGACGCTTCACTCCTTGCTGTGATGGCCGTTGGTCTCGTAGTGGTCGATCCCACTGTCGCGCTTTCAAGTTTCATCTTCTTTGCCCTCATTGGATTTCTTCTTCAGCGTTTACTGAGTGGAAAAGCTCAGCGCCTTGGTATGGAGCAATCTGAGCTCAGTATTACCAGCAACGAAAAGATCGTTGAAGTATTGAGTTCTTATCGCGAATCTTTGGTGCGCAATCGCCGCGCTTACTACGCAAAAGAGATTGGTGAACTGCGTTACAAATTGGCACATGCCCAAGCTGAAATTGCCTTTATGCCGAACGTTTCTAAATATGTTTTAGAAACTTCAGTTGTCTTGGGTGCTCTCTTGCTTTCAGCGGCTCAGTTCCTTCTGCAGGATGCCGGTCACGCGGTGGGCACGTTGGCGATCTTCTTAGCGGCAGGTACTCGCATTGCGCCAGCGATCTTGCGCGTCCAACAAGGCATGCTAAATATTCGTTCCAGCGCGGGTGCTTCTAAAGTCACTCTCGATCTTGCAGAGAGTTTGCAACATATTGCAGTGCCGAAGTTGGCAAAAGAAGATTCATTAGCGACCGAGCATCGTGGATTCAACGCCACTATTACTTTGTCTGATGCCACTTTCACTTATCCGGGTAAAGCAGAACCCGCGGTGCGCGATGTCTCGCTTGAAATTACTAACGGTGCGTTTGTGGCATTCGTGGGACCATCGGGTGCCGGCAAAACAACCATCGTTGATATCTTGCTTGGAATTTTGCCGCCCGCAGAAGGCAGCGTCACAATTTCTGGTCTACCTCCCATGGAAGCAATTACTACGTGGCCGGGAGCAGTTGCATATGTGCCACAAGATGTTGCAATCGCGAGTGGAACATTTAGAGAGAACATCGCACTCGGTTTTCCACCAGCATTTGCGACCGATGAGTCCATCTGGGAGACCTTGCGGGTAGCCCACCTTGATGATTTTGTGCGTAAGTTAGAAAAGGGCATCGACACCGAAGTGGGCGAACGCGGCGCACGAGTAAGTGGCGGCCAACGTCAACGCCTAGGTATCGCGCGTGCTCTTTTCACAAAACCCAAACTATTGGTCCTTGATGAGGCAACGAGTGCACTCGATGCTGAGACCGAAGCTAACGTGGCGGCAGCGATTCAATCTCTTCGTGGCAGCACCACGGTAGTCATGATTGCCCACCGTCTAGCTACCGTGCGCTCTGCTGACTTGGTGGTTTACCTCGATCAGGGCCGCGCTCTTGCCATGGGGACTTTTGAGGAAGTGCGCGCGCAAGTGCCAGACTTTGACCATCAAGCGAATTTGCTTGGGCTCTAGAGGGATTCTTTAGAGGGATTCACCGCAAACCCACGCTTCACCTGTGGGTAACTCGGATGAGTCGCTCGGCTTTTCGTGGCAGGGTGTCCCTATGTCAACTTCTTCGGCAATTTCAGTCACCGGACTGACCAAGCGTTACGGCGAGCGCCTCGCACTCGACCACGCCACCTTCGATGTTCCTAAGGGAAGCGTCTGCGGCTTTGTCGGCCCCAACGGCTCAGGCAAGACCACCACTATCCGCATGCTGCTCTCACTCATTACTCCCACTGATGGCAGTGGCACTGTGCTTGGTGAAAAAATTAGTCACCCAGAGAAGTACCTCAGTCGCGTGGGGGCGATGATCGAAGGTCCAGCTTTCTATCCCGCGCTCTCAGGAGCTGAGAATTTGAAAATGCTCGCCACTCTTGGTGGGTTTCCGCATGAACGTGTAGGGGAACTTCTTGAGTTAGTGGGTCTCAGTGATCGCGCTAAGTCAAAGTACAAGCAGTACTCACTCGGTATGAAACAACGCCTTGGTATCGCGGCTGCATTACTCCCCAAGCCGGAGCTACTGATTCTTGATGAACCCACTAATGGCTTAGATCCCGCTGGAATCCACGAAGTACGAACACTGCTGCGCTCACTGGCCGACGGTGGCATCACCGTTTTTGTCTCGAGCCACTTGTTGAGCGAACTTGAGCAAATCAGTGATCACTTAGTGATGCTTCGCGAAGGAAAAATGATTTTCAGTGGCGCCACTGAGGCGCTCCTTGCGGCCCAACAACCGACTGTTATCGCCCGCACTCTCAACGATTCAGATCTTCCCAGGCTTATTGAGATTGCAAAGTCTGCTGGTCATGAGGGAGTTATTTTTGATGGTGCTGTGCATGTCATCGCCAATGATGATTGGGCGAGTGAATTCAACACACTAGTTTTCGCACAAGGGCTCACGCTTGCTTCACTCACAGCGGTACGGCCAACTCTTGAAGAGACTTTCTTCGAAATGACAGGAGATACCAAGTGATCCGCGTAATTCGCGCCGAGTGGCGCAAGCTCCGTCGCCCCACACTCTTACTTGGAACGCTTGGTGCCGTAGGTGCCATTGCAGTTCTTACCGCTTCTATTCCGTACATCGCGATGGATTCTCCACGGCGTGGGCGAGAACGTGGGTTCAGTCGCGAAACCATTGAAGGATTTACTGGTCTCTCACTTGGTCTCGCATTCGCCTCAACACTTCTTGGCATCGTGGCGCTCTCTGTTTTTGCTTCCCAAACAGCGCAAGAGTATTCGCATGGAACTTTGAGAAATCTTCTTGTTCGCCAGCCACGTCGAATGGTTTTGCTCGGCGGCAAGGCCGTTTCTATGGCTCTCTTCGGAATGCTAGTAGTGGTGGAAACTTCAATTATCTCTGTTATTACCGAATACTTCTGGGCGAACGCAAAGGGCATTCCGACGGCAGCTTGGACCGAAGGTGGCATTAGTGGTGATGGCATTTCCAATCTCTTCACCACGTTGGGCAATGTCTCCCTAGCAACGGTTGGCTTTGGAATTATCGGAATGTTGCTTGGCTTAATTTTGCGCTCTCCGATTTCCTCGATTGCCATTGGTATCTCGTGGGTGATGATCGTTGAAGGAATTGTGGGAGCGGTATGGGAGAGCACGCAGAAGTACCTTCCCGGGCTGCTCCTTACCGCGGTGGGTAGTGGGGGTTCAACCACCATTACATATAAATGGGCGCTGACCACCTCCCTCCTGATCTTGATTGCGGCGGGAGCGTTGGCTGCCCTGCTCTTCAAAAAGCGCGACGTCTCCTCCTAATTCGCCCTGGTAATTCACAGGCAACTTTGCGAGTAAATCCAAGGGTGTAGGCGGGCTCCCCTTTATCCTTAGGGTGTCTCTTCCCCTCAGGAGTTCTCTTGGTATCTCGTAGATTGCCGATTTTCCGCGTGTTCCTTGCGCTCTCGGTGGTGCTTGCCCCGGTACTCATCACTGACGTAGCCGATGCAAAGACGAGAAAACCCACGCTCCAGGAAATTGCCGCCGCCAAGGCCAAAGAAGTCGCTAAGGCAAAAGCTGCTACCGCGGCTAAAGCGAAACTAGATGCGGCTGCGGCGCGATTGAAAGTTTTAGCCGCGAAGGCTGCGGCTGCCAAAGCTATTTTGGATCGCGAGAAGGCTGAACTCCAGGTGGCGAAAGCTTTCTCTGCTGTTGCTGCCAGGAAGACCGCTCTCGCGCGAGCAGAAGTTGAAAGTGCAAACCAACAGATTGGCACAATCGCTGCGGGTGTCTACAAAATGGGTGGTGGTTTTACTTCACTTAATTCGCTGCTTGAATCTGACGGTCCGGCAGATTTGATTGATCGCCTCAACACTCTTGGAGTGGTTTCCAATAACACTAATTTGGCCCTTAATCGGTTAGAAAGCGCACGTGATGACGCCGTTAAAGCTAAAGCCGAAGCTGATGCAGCTCGTGCTGTGCAAGCGGCTGCGACCGAGAAGGTTCGCGTTGCCAAAGTTGCTGCAGATGTTGTGAAGGAGAATCAGAAGAGAGAAGTTGATTCACTGATGGCAATGCAGAATGCGCTTGCCAAGCAGTTAGCAAGCGCGCGGAATGTGCGTGTCACTCTTGAACAACAACGACAACTTGCGATTCTTGAAGAGCAAGCAGCAAATACCGCTTCAAGTACTTCTGGGCAGGCTCGTATCTGGCCAGATCGAGGTTTCACTGGTCGCCAAACAATTCGCACCACGGCGGAGCAGAGGCAAGTGGCGCTCGACTTCGCCATCAAGGAAGTGAAATCGGGTAAGCCGTACGTGTGGGGCGCGCAAGGTCCGAATAGTTACGATTGTTCAGGGCTGGTCTATGCGGCATACAAAAAAGCTGGTCTCACTTCACCTTCGTGGTCTCGGTTAAATGCCGCGCTTTTCTTTGTGGCATCCAAGCGCGTGCCATTGGCCGATTTACAACCAGGAGATCTGGTCTTCTGGTCGTATAACGGAAGCGTGCAAGCCATTCACCACATCGCGATTTATGCTGGAGATAATATGGTCTGGGAAGCGCGCAATACGCGTGCAGGACTCAAGTACTCCTCTATCTACGGCATGGATGGATTAATGCCATCCGGTGGCCGCGTTTAAGCGGGTAGCAACCGCAGCGTTTTGCCTGCTGCTCTTAGTTGCTTGCGCGGCTACAAATTCGGCTACCGAGAGATCCCCGCAAGTAAAAGCAAGTGTTGAGCCTCCACCTCCACCGGCAATTTCCCCTGACGCACTATGGAAAATTGTTGATCCGTTGCTCGCAAATATCAATCTTGGTCAGTCAGTCGGCATGGCTGTGGTGGACGTGGCAACGGGGCAGTTACTCTACGACACTGGTGGCACGTTTGTTCCGGCATCGACTGCCAAATTATTTACTGGGGCAGCCCTCTTGCTTACCTTCGACTCGAAAATTCCGGTCACCACAAAAGATGGTAAGTCGGTAGACCTCGGTACTGAATTAGGACGTGTGCTTGCCGAGAGCGATAACGAAGGGGCGAAGGCGCTGGCAAAACTTCTTCCCAAACCTGCGACCGAGATGTTGATCTTTGAATTACCCGAATTAGATCTCAGCGAAACGGTGCTGGTGGACCCTGCTGGCCTTTCACGAAAGAACAAGACATCTCCCCGCGCGCTCGCTTCGCTGTTGGCATTAGCGTGGAACAACCCAAGACTGGCAGCGTTGGTTGCCGGCCTACCGGTCTCAGGGGAGAGCGGCACGATGAAGAAGCGAGCAGTAAACGAGCCGGGCTCCCTGCTTGCAAAAACTGGCACACTCAGTGGAGTCAATGCGCTAGCTGGCATCTTTCAAACTTCGGCAGGCAGGGCAATCTCATTCGCTATCTTGGCCGATGCAGTTCCGATTGAGCCTGGTGGAACGGATAAAGCGCGAAAGGCAATCGACCAGATAGCGACAGCATTGGTAAACGCCAACTAATATTTACTAGTGGTCACGCATTCAGAAGAGCTCATGGAGTTGCGCACTGCAGTGCGCGCTGACCTAGCGCTGCTAGCTGCGGGTGATCGGATTGTGATCGCTTGCTCCGGTGGCGCAGATTCCATTGCGCTCGCGTATGCGCTCTCGTTAGAAGCGCCAAAAATGGCGCTCGCACTCTCGGCGGTCACTGTCGATCACGGTTTACAAGAAAACTCGACTGAGGTGGCAAGTGCCTGCGCTACTTTTCTTTCAACACTGAATATCCCAACTGAAATTATCAATGTAGTTGTGGGCACTGATGGTGGGTTAGAAGCGGCTGCACGAGATGCCCGATATGGCGCGCTAGTAGCTCATGCGAAAGGCGTGGGTGCGGTAGCCATATATCTAGCCCACTCACTTGACGATCAAGCCGAGAGCGTCCTGTTGGGGCTAGCCCGTGGATCTGGCCCGCGATCGATTGCCGGAATGTCTGCGGTGAGCGGAATCTATCGACGCCCAGCGCTAGGTATTAGGCGGACGGTCTTGCGATCTGTGGCGGAGTCACTCGGCCACATCGTTGATGATCCGATGAATTTGGATCGCCGCTTTCTGCGGGTAAAATTACGTACGCAGCTCATTCCGGCGCTGGACGAGGCGCTCGGCGGCGGAGTTCCGCAGGCGTTGGCGCGCACGGCGCTCCTGCTCCAGGACGATTTAGCTGCGCTCGATGCCCTCGCTGGCGCGCACTTTGCGGAGAACCCCGGCCTGGAAGTGGCTCGGCTATCTGTCCAGCCCAAGGCGGTTCGAACCCGAGTTCTTCGCCTCGCCCTGCTTGGAGCCGGGCTGGATGGCGGCCTGTTGACCTATGAACACCTCGAGAGGGGTGATCAACTTCTGGTGGAGTGGCATGGTCAGGGGGAGATCGCCCTGCCCGGTGGTCTTTCGCTCGCCCGGAAGTCGGGCAGACTTATCCTCTCGCCCCTGGGCGTGGGCAAGGCGTAGCCGCAGCACTAACGAGAGGGCACCGTGGATCAGCGAGATATTGAAGGCGACTTGGAGAAGGTTCTCTTAACTGAGGAGCAGATCCAAATTCGATTGAAGGAACTCGCGGCCGACGTTGAACGCGACTATAAAGATCGTGAAGTTCTCTTGGTGGGTGTGCTTAAGGGCGCGATCATGGTGATGTCTGATTTCTCGCGCTCGTTATCGCGCCACGCCACCATGGATTGGATGGCAGTCTCCTCTTACGGCAAGGGCACCAAGTCCAGCGGCGTAGTTCGTATTCTTAAAGACCTAGACCAAGATATCGCTGGTCGCCATGTCCTTATTATCGAAGACATTGTCGATTCGGGCCTCACCCTCTCCTGGTTAGTTGCCAACTTGATGTCGCGCGGCGCGGCAAGTGTTGAAGTGCTCGTCTTACTTCGCAAGCCCGACGCCGCGCAGGTGGACGTTTCTGTGAAGTATGTAGGCTTTGATATTCCCAATGAGTTCGTTGTGGGATACGGCCTAGATTATGCAGAGCGCTACCGCAACCTGCGCGTCATTGGAACTCTCGCCCCGCACGTTTACTCCTAAAGGTTGGTTATGAAGAAGCGTCGTTTACATAAAACTCCTGCCTTTTGGATACTGATCGCCGTCTTAGCTTTCTTCCTTTATGGGCAATTTGCGTCCGCGAATGCAACTTTCAAGAAAGTTGATACTTCAGTAGTTCTGAAGGCGATCGCAGATGAGCAGGTGAAGTCTGCGGTAGTAGTAGATCGCGAGCAGCTGATCCAAATCACTTTGAAGAGTGGCGTGAAAATTTCTGACGCAACGCGGGTAGAGGCTAGTTACATTGTCGGTCAAGAGACTCAAGTCATTGATTTGTTGAAGGCTCATCAACCTCCACAACTGTGGGATGTGAAGGTACCAAGAACTTCTGCCTTGATGTCTTTTATTATGACCATCGGACCCATCATTCTGATTGCTCTTGTTTTCCTCTTCTTTATGAATCAGATGCAAGGTGGCGGCGGTCGTGTCATGCAATTCGGTCGTTCGAAGGCCAAGTTGATGTCGAAAGATACGCCTAAGACAACCTTTGCTGACGTTGCTGGCGTCGATGAGGCAGTGGAAGAACTTCAAGAGATTAAAGAATTCTTGGCCGAGCCGGCAAAGTTTCAGGCGATTGGCGCCAAGATTCCCAAAGGCGTCTTACTTTATGGTCCGCCGGGAACTGGAAAGACCTTGCTTGCGCGCGCCGTTGCTGGCGAAGCAAACGTGCCGTTCTACTCAATCTCTGGCTCTGACTTCGTAGAAATGTTTGTCGGCGTAGGTGCCGCGCGTGTTCGCGATCTTTTTACACAAGCCAAGGCAAACGCACCAGCCATTGTCTTCGTTGACGAAATCGATGCAGTGGGTCGTCATCGCGGAGCCGGCATGGGTGGCGGACATGATGAGCGCGAACAAACACTTAATCAATTACTGGTGGAGATGGATGGATTCGAAGCTAACGGTTCCGTCATTCTGATCGCAGCCACTAACCGCCCAGATATTTTGGATCCAGCACTTTTGCGCCCAGGTCGATTCGATCGACAGATTGCGGTGGAACGCCCGGATCTCAAAGGTCGTCAACAGATTCTTGAAGTGCACGCGAAGGGTAAGCCGCTCGAGGAAGATATCGATCTCCTTACTCTTGCTCGTCGCACACCTGGCTTTACTGGAGCGGATCTTGCAAACGTGCTCAACGAGGCGGCGCTGCTCACTGCACGCACAGGCAAGCAACTCATCGATAAGGAATCTCTTGACGAGGCAATCGATCGTGTGATGGCGGGTCCGCAGAAGCGTTCTCGACTCATGAATGAGTACGAAAGAAAAGTAACTGCGTATCATGAAGGCGGTCACGCACTTGTGGCTCACGCGTTACCAAATACCGACCCTGTTCATAAGGTAACAATTTTGCCGCGCGGACGTGCGCTCGGTTACACCATGGTCCTACCCGAGGATGATCGATACTCCACTACCCGCAACGAAATGCTTGATCAATTGGCATACGCATTGGGTGGTCGTGCCGCTGAAGAGCTGGTCTTTCACGATCCCACCACGGGCGCGTCAAATGACATCGAAAAGGCAACAGCGCTCGCTCGCGCCATGGTGACGCAATATGGCATGACCGAGCGTCTTGGTGCTATTAAATTGGGAACATCCGCGGGTGAGCCATTTATGGGTCGCGACTACGGACACCAACGTGATTACAGCGAGGATGTCGCCGCAGTGGTAGACGAAGAAGTACGCGCACTTATTGAGCGTGCGCATCAAGAAGCGTGGGGCATCTTGACCCAATATCGCGATGCGCTCGATGCGCTCGTGGTGGCGTTGCTAGATCGCGAAACCCTGGACAAAGAAGAGATCGCCGAAATCTTTGCAGCAGTTCCCAAGCGTGCAGCCAGACCAGCATGGACCGGATCTACCGAGCGCATCCCTTCTGACCGACCAGCGATCGATTTCGTCAAGCCGGTTATCACTCTCGAAGAGACGACTCCGGAGGCACTGGCAAATGAGTGACATCGGTCCAGTCTCGAT
>JBAXIG010000018.1:0-24362 GCA_037138535.1 Actinomycetes bacterium | reverse complement strand
GATGAGTTCGACGTAGCAAAACTTCGTTATCACAAAATCATCTTGATGGCCGATGCGGACGTTGATGGTCAACACATCCGCACTCTGCTCCTTACATTGCTCTTCCGCTTTATGCGTCCACTTATCGAACAAGGTTATGTGTACTTAGCTCAACCACCGCTTTACAAAATCAAATGGGGTGGGAAAGAGCGCGTGCAGTATGCCTTCAGTGATCGTGAACGCGATGGATTTATCAAGATCGGATTAGAAAATGCTAAGCGTCTTCCAAAAGAAGACGGTATTCAACGCTTCAAAGGTCTGGGTGAAATGCCAGCAAAAGAACTGTGGGATACCACGATGGATCCTGAGAGACGAGTATTAATCCGCGTGACTCTTGATGATGCCGCCGCCGCTGACGATCTCTTTTCAGTCTTAATGGGTGAAGATGTCGAACAACGCCGCGCGTTCATTCAACGTAATGCCAAAGACGTACGCTTCCTCGATATTTAATTCACTAGAAACTGGAGTAATGCATGAGTGACATCGAATCGCCAGACTCTTCTGAGTCCACGATCGATCCCGTAACGGGGGCAGTGAGCGATCGCATCGATCTTGTTGATATCAACGTAGAGATGGCGCGCTCATATCTCGACTATGCCATGAGCGTCATCGTGGGTCGTGCACTTCCAGATGTTCGTGACGGCCTAAAACCCGTACACCGCCGCGTGCTTTACGCAATGTATGACGGCGGGTATCGCCCCGATAGGGGTTACTACAAATCCTCTCGCGTAGTAGGCGATGTGATGGGCAATTATCACCCACATGGAGATAGCGCTATTTACGACACCTTGGTGCGCCTCGCCCAACCTTGGTCACTTCGATATCCACTCGTGGATGGCAATGGAAACTTTGGTTCACCGGGCAATGATCCAGCGGCAGCCATGCGTTATACAGAGGCACGACTAGCTCCATTGGCCATGGAGATGATGCGCGATATTGATGAAGACACCGTCGATTTTTCACCAAACTACGACGGCCGCTCACAAGAACCCAACGTGCTTCCCAGCCGCTTCCCCAACTTGCTTGTTAATGGCAGCGCGGGAATTGCTGTGGGAATGGCAACCAACATCCCTCCCCATAATCTCCGTGAAGTAGCTTCCGGTATCCAATGGTCTCTTGAACACCCCAACGCCACCCAACCAGAATTATTGGACGCGCTTCTTGAACGCATTAAAGGTCCAGACTTTCCTACCCGAGGAATCATCATCGGTCGTACTGGTATCGATGAGGCATACCGCACTGGCCGTGGATCTATCACCATGCGCGCAGTTGTTGAAGTCGAGGAAATTAACGGGCGTAACTGTCTGGTGATTACTGAGCTTCCTTATCAAGTGAACCCAGACAATCTAGCTTTGAAGATTGCCGAATTAGTTAAAGAAGGCAAAGTCGCCGGCATTTCAGATGTGCGCGACGAAGGTAATGAGCGCCTTGGACAACGCCTTGTCATCGTGCTTAAGAAAGATGCCATCGCCAAAGTCGTACTCAACAACCTCTATAAGCATACGCAACTTCAAGACAATTTCGGCGCCAATATGTTGGCTCTTGTTGATGGTGTTCCACGCACGCTTCGCATTGATGAATTTGTGCGCTACTACCTGGTGCATCAAATCGAGGTAATTGTTCGACGTACTAAGTTCCGATTAGCTGAAAAAGAGAAGCGCGCACATATTTTGAGTGGTTATCTTAAAGCCCTTGATGCATTAGATGAAGTGATTGCGTTAATTCGTCGTAGTGCCACAGTAGATGATGCTCGCCAGGGCTTAATGCAACTCCTTGAGGTCGATGAAATTCAAGCAAATGCCATTTTGGAAATGCAACTTCGCCGCCTCGCTGCTCTCGAACGTCAAAAGATTATCGATGAGTACGACGGAATCATGGCTGAAATTAAGGAACTTCTTGCGATCTTGGCTAGCGAATCGCGCCAACGTGAAATCGTTGGTGAAGAGCTTCACGAACTTACAGAGAAGTATGGTGATGAGCGCCGAACCGCCATTGTGGCAGCCGAAGGTGATTTCTCTGCGGAAGATCTCATTCCAGAGCACGATGTCGTAGTCACCATTACCCGCGGCGGATATGCCAAACGCACAAAGGCAGATCTTTATCGCGCGCAACGCCGCGGTGGTAAGGGCGTTCGTGGCGCAGCACTTAAGCAAGACGACATTGTTGATCACTTCTTTGTGACTTCGACACATCACTGGATTCTCTTTTTCACCACGAAGGGCCGCGTCTATCGTGCGAAGGCGTACGAATTACCCGACACCGGCAGAGATGCGCGTGGGCAACACGTAGCAAATCTCCTTGCTTTCCAACCAGATGAGGAGATCGCCCAAGTTCTTACGATTGAGAATTATGGGGCAGCGCCTTACTTGGTATTAGCTACGCGACAAGGCCTTACTAAGAAAACCGAACTTAAAGAGTATGACTCCAACCGTTCTGGTGGTCTCATTGCTATTAATTTACGCGACGAAGACGAAGTAGTTTCAGCTGCTTTAGTTTCAGAAACTGATGACATATTGCTAGTCAGTAAGAAAGCGATGTCTCTACGTTTCACCGCAACAAACGAAGCACTCCGTCCAATGGGTAGAGCTACTTCTGGTGTTATTGGTATGAAGTTTCGAGACGGGGATGAGTTGCTGGCAATGGCAGTCGTCGAAGATGGTGAGGCCAATGTGCTTACCGCCACCGACGGCGGTTATGCCAAACGCACACCTATTCATGAGTATCGCGTTCAAGGCCGCGGCGGTTTAGGTGTGAAGGCGGCTAAAATCGACGAGGGCAACCGCGGAGTGCTTGTGGGCGCCTTAGTGGTCAGTGGCAGCGACGAAATTCTGGCTATCACGTCATCAGGAACAGTCATTCGCACCGGTGCCGAGCAAGTACGGCAAACAGGTCGGGACACCATGGGTGTGCGATTGGTGAACCTAGGCGAAGGTGACTCAGTTGTCTCAGTAACTCGAAATGCCGAAGTGGAAGAGGAGGCTACGGATTCTGCTGAAACCGCTGCTGAAGTCGCTCCACAGACCGAAGGGGAATCACCCGAGAGTTTGGGGTAGGTGCTCCCGCCGGTGTAATCTTCCGAGGCATTGTGAGGGCCTTTAGCTCAGCCTGGTTAGAGCGCTTCCCTGATAAGGAAGAGGTCGGAGGTTCAAGTCCTCCAAGGCCCACGTGAAGAAGAAAGTACTTGCCATCGTTGCGATCGTCGTTGGTATTTTCTTTGCTAAGAAGAAGCTTTCAGCCCGCCAGGCTGAGGAGGATCTTTGGAATACAGCAGCGGAAGAATAGCGGTACCAAAACCGTAGTAGTGTCTGTGCAAGTCACTCGGGGACGTAGCTCAATTGGCAGAGCACTGCCTTTGCAAGGCAGGGGTTAGGGGTTCGATTCCCCTCGTCTCCACTAGCAAAAATTCTGCATCCAAAAAACTAAGGAGCATCATGAGCCTGGGCACAAACGTCGTCACTCTCTCCACCTCACTTGGAGATATCAAAATCAATGTCTTCGGTAATCACGCCCCTAAGACTGTAAAGAACTTTGTAGAGCTAGCCACCGGTGGTCGAGAGTGGCTCCACCCAGGTACCGGGAAGAAGAGTAGTGATGCGCTCTACCCTGGCACTATTTTTCACCGCATTATTCCAGGTTTCATGATCCAAGGTGGCGATCCCCTCGGTAGCGGAATGGGCGGACCCGGCTACAAGTTTGCTGATGAGTTCCATCCAGAATTAAGTTTCGATCGTCCATACCTATTAGCGATGGCAAATTCAGGTCCCGGGACGAACGGTTCACAATTCTTTATTACCGTGGCAGCAACCGCTTGGCTCAACAACAAACACACCATTTTCGGTGAGGTTGCTGATGGCGAAGGTCGCGCTGTGGTTGATGCAATTGCTGCAGTAGCCACTGGTCGGATGGATCGTCCAAATACTGATGTTGTGGTGAAGTCGGTTACTATCGACGCGTGATTCAAAGTTGCGTTGTCCATACCGATCGCGAGACCTATCTCAGTTGCACTCGCTGTGGACGCCCTGCCTGCGCTGATTGTTTAATTCCTGCTTCTGTCGGATTTCATTGCCGTGAGTGCGTTGCAGTAGCAAGTGCGCACACCCCCCGAGTGCGAGCAGCTCGGCGCTACACACCACTGCTCACTTTTATTTTCATTGGTATTTCAGTTCTTGGATACCTTCTTCAACAAGCTGATTCCACCATCTTTAATAAACTCGCATTGGTGGGCTATGCGCAATACGCAGATGGCACCTGGTTAGGTGTTGCCAATGGTGAGTGGTACCGCTTAGTCACGGTCGCCCTATTACACGGCGGGATCCTGCACTTACTTTTTAATATGTATGCGCTGTGGGCAATCGGCACCTCACTAGAAAGTGTGATTGGTAGGTGGCGATTCGGCGCGATTTATCTGGTCTCATTACTCGGCGGATCGAGCGCTTCACTTCTTTTCAACGCGTCAAATGTTCCAGCAGTGGGTGCATCGGGGGCCATCTTTGGACTCTTCGGAGCTACCGTGATCGTGAACCGACGAGGCGGCCGCAATACTGCCAGCATGTACTCAGTCATTGCCATTAACTTAGCGATGGGTTTTATCATCCCTAACGTCGATTGGCATGCACACTTGGGTGGCCTTATCTTTGGGGCGGCGAGCACCGCACTCTTCGTCGCTGGCCCCGCCCGCACATGGTTGGGCGGGCGGATAGCGGGAATTCTCCTCTTGTTAGTGGTGGCCTTTTTCTTGGATAGCCAGCGCGTCACTGAATTGCAATTACTTGTAGGCCAATAAGTTATCCACAGATGTTATCCCCATGGGGAAAAGTACAGGCGTGTAATTCAGCGCCAGAAGCCAGCCGTGGCCGGATTTACTTCCAGCGGGTGGCGAAGGTGAAGCCGATCCCAATGAAAACGAAACCGACGACCATGTTCCAATTTTTAATTCCAGGAATCGGGTAATTCGTACCCGACACATAGAAGACCACAATCCAAAAGAGCCCAATGAGGAAAGCCGCCACCATCACCGGCGCAAACCAACTCGGGCTCTCTTTGATGGAATCGAGTGGGGAGAGGACTTCGCGGGCCTCAACAGTAGATCGGCCCTTGCGGACTCGGGACTTCGGCATGGTCGCCACCTTTTCGCTCAACCCGTTCGGGAGTTTCAACTTGTGGTCGTATCGTACCCCTATGAAGCGATGGCGGTGGATCTCCCCAGTGGCCTTTGCGTTGGCCGGACTCCTCTTCGTTGCCAGCGCCCGTAGCTCAGGTGGCTTCGATCTTCGCAGTGGGGATCATGGGGATCTGATTTCTTTGATTCACGAACAAGATCGGCATTCAGCACAACTTACTAACGAAGTGGCCTCCATCTCAGCGAAATTACAAAATACACTCTCCGCTCAAGTAGGCGATGCCATCGGAGCAGCGACCGCCGAAAGCGCTGGATTGGCCCGGGCTGCCGGAGACCGTGCTCTTCGTGGACCGGGGGTGCAGGTCACCCTGAATGATGCACCGCCACCATTAGGAGAAGTACCCAACGGACTTACTTTGGATGATTACGTAGTTCACCAACAAGATGTTCAAGCTGTCGTCAATGCACTCTGGAGTGGCGCGGCCGAAGCGATGAGTATTAACGGTGAACGTATTACAAATATCAGTGCCGTTCGATGTGCAGGAAACATATTGCTGCTCAATGGCCGTGCGTTCTCTCCACCTTTTAAAATTTCCGCGATTGGTTCACCAACCGCGTTACGAAAATCGATAAATTCGAGTTCGGCAATCAAGATCTATCGTCAGTATTCAGAAGCCGTAGGAATCGGTTGGTCAGTTCAAGTTTCATCGAGCCTCAGCATTCCGAAAGCTTCATTGCCTTCACAACTACTCCTTGCACACCGTGTCTAGTTACCGAATTTTAGTAGTCGATAATTTCGACTCCTTTGTATACAACATCGTGCAATATCTTGAGGAGCTCGGTGCTCATTGCTCTGTAATGAAAAACGACGAAATTACTCTTCAGTCAATCAGTACTTATGACGGGGTTCTCATCTCACCAGGTCCTGGTTCGCCAGAATCCGCCGGCGCTAGCATCGAAGTGATTCGCGAATGCGCTCGATTAGAAATGCCAATGTTGGGAGTATGCCTTGGCGTTCAGACATTGGCTGTTGCCTTTGGTGGTGAAGTTAACCAAGCCCCAGAACTCATTCATGGTCACACTTCAGAGATTTTCCACGAGGAGAGCAGACTCTTCCTCGAAGTGCCTTCGCCATTTTTAGCGACTCGCTATCACTCACTTTCGGTAACAAAAGTACCCGACGATTTAGTGATTACTGCACAGACAGCAGATGGCGTAGTGATGGCTTTAGAGCACCGCACTCTTCCGCTATCTGGCGTGCAATTTCACCCTGAGGCAATCTTGAGTGAGCACGGACATCAAATCTTTACGAATTGGCTCAGAACAATCTGAGGAGTACGTTCAATCAAGGAGTTGCGGTTGGCTGTGGGGTTACCACTCGGTTAATAGTGACGGTTACCGAAGTTCCCACAATCTTTGTCACTCCAGGTTCAGGTGCCTGAGCCAACACAGTGTTTGCCTCGGAGTTTGGATCGCTCGCATCGACGATGCGTGGCAGGAAGCCTGCTTGTATCAAAATAGTTCGAGCGTCAATCTCACTAAGGCCGAGTACGTCGGGCACCGCTACATTGCCGCTGGCAATATCTAACGTCACACCTGACCCGGCCGTGATACTGCTGCCACCTGTGGGGTGCACCGCGAGCACTGTTCCTGGTGGTTGCTCTGAATCCACCGGGTTGGTGCGGGAAATTACTAACCCCGCTTCTAAAAGAAGTTGTCGGGCACCCTCAAGAGTCTTACCAATTAATGAGGCGGGCACAGTTGTTTCGCCAGGCCCATCAGAGATGATGAGCGTGATCTTGGAACCACTCGATACCTTTGTGCCCGCTGGTGGATTACTCGTAATGACACGATCCTTCGGTGTTCGTGGGTCTGCTGCGTGTTGAATCACAAAGGTCAAGGTAGGCATTGCTGAACGCGCCTCATCAACTGTAAGCCCTGTCAAGTCGGATACCGCAACTGTGGTGATTGAGGATGAGAGAGCACCAGTTAACATCACAGCTCCTCCTCCGAGAATTAATACACCTGCTGTCACAATTCCCGTGATCCACCACCCACGACGATTCTTGGGTTGGACAGGAGCAACGATGTGCCCTCCACTCCTCAGCGCATCAACATCATCCCGCATTAATGCAGCACTTTGATAACGCATCTCAGCATTCTTTGTGAGTGCATGTTGAAGTACGGTGTTGAGTGCTGAGGTTGCACCTGATGTAGGCATTTGCACTTGGGGGACCACACTATTTACGTGGTGATAGGCGATCGCAGCTGGCGTTTCACCAACAAATGGAGGCTTACCAGAAATTAATTCAAAGAGCACGCAACCTGCAGAGTAAATATCACTTCGAATATCAGCCACCTCTCCACGGGCTTGCTCTGGGGAGAGATACTGAGCAGTTCCAATTACCGTCCAAGCATGTGTGACGGTAGCGGTGACGTCATCTAATGGGCGAGCAATTCCAAAGTCCATGACTTTGATTTCACCCACGGTGGTAACCATAATATTGGCCGGTTTGATATCGCGGTGGACAATGCCGTTTTCGTGTGAATAGGCGAGTGCATCGAGCAACGAGTGCGCTATACGTAGAGATTCTTGATAATCTGGACGAACATCTTGACGTAATAGTTCTCGGATTGTTGTTCCCTCTACGTATTCCATAACTATGTACGGAAGCGTGCCCCATTCTTGCTGTTCCTCACCAGTGTCATATACAGAAACAATATTTGGATGATTAAGGCGAGCCGCCGCTTGAGCTTCACGTCTAAAGCGACTTTGTAACGATGGGTCCCGCGCAAGATCCGCCCGCAAGATTTTGATTGCTACAACGCGATTTAGCCTGTTGTCATAGCCGCGATACACATCGGCCATACCACCAGCGCCAATGAGTTCCTGCACTTCGTAACGTGCACCTAGGAGTCGAGTCATGAGTGACCTACCGCCGAACCGAGAAAAGTCGGATGTGTTACATTCTTCTCTGACACTACATCAGCAACTAGCACTGTGACATTATCGGGTGCATCGGCCGCATAAGTAAGGGCTATCAAAGTATCCACGGCACTTTCACTAGATAACTGGCCGAGGGCACTTGTTATATTTGAATGGCTCACGACGTTACTGAGACCATCACTACAGATAAGTAAGCGATCACCTTCAAAAATATCCATTGAAATTACGTCTGGTTGGATATTCTTCTGTCCCATAAGTGCTTGTGTGAGGAGTGCGCGCTTGGGATGTGATTTAGCTCCAGCAGCAGTGATCTCTCCGCGGTCAATCATTTCTTGAATCATGGTGTGATCTTTAGTGAGTTGTTCTAACGTGCCATTTCGATACAAGTAGGCTCGCGAATCGCCAATGTGAGCAACGTGGAGAGTCTGCTCGGTGAGGAAAAGTGCAGTGAGCGTAGTGCCCATCCCTCCATATTGTTTTTCACCCTCAATGAGGGTTGCTAATCCTTTATCCACTTCACGTACTTGCTTACTAATTTTCGAGGACGAAACTTTCTTTTCTTTAATCAATTTAGCGAGTGTGCTAATCGCAAAGCGGGAGGCCACCTCTCCAGCCGCATGACCACCCAAGCCGTCTGCCACCGCACAGAGAGTAGGAGAGAAGAGCGCAGCGTCTTCATTGCCCTCACGGTGGAGCCCCAATTCGCTCCTGCCGTGTGCCTTCAAGGTAAGCATCTGTCCTCCTTTGGCTAGACCTTACTCGCCCCTGCTAGCCTGCCCGTAAGCGCGAGTGGCGGAATGGCAGACGCGCACGGTTCAGGTCCGTGTACTCGAAAGGGTGTGGGGGTTCAACTCCCCTCTCGCGCACCCAGCAATTTAGAGGCCCAGCAATCTAGAGGCCCAGCAATCCCGATACGCTAGCGAGGCGCGGGAGCCGAAGACAGGAATCGGCTGAGAGGACCTTCGGGGTCGACCGCTTCACCTGATCCGGGTCATGCCGGCGTAGGGAGTCAGATGACATTTACCGACGCACCCTTATCACTCTCTGAAGGAAATACTCGAACGCTCTCCGCTGGCGATCAATTCTCACTTTGGAGTTCTCTCGGAATCACTTTGACCATTCCAGCCGCGGCCATTTTTATTCAACAACCGCTGGGCACCTCCAATTTTGCTTTCACCGCCGCGCTCTGCGCACTGGCGTTAGGACTCCTGCTGGGCTCTGCTGTTTTGGGAGGGGTGGCAAAAATCGGGGCAATCACCGGGGTGCCCTCAATGGTGATGATGCGAGGAATCTTTGGTAGACGTGGATCGTATGTACCTACGTTCTTTAACATCGCACAGTGCGTGGGCTGGAGCGCAGTCGAGATATTAGTGATTGGACATGCAGGCCAGAAAGTAGTGGGTGGACCACTCACTGCCTGGCTCATTGGATCCGGTGTAGTCAGTACGTTGTTAGCATTGAGACCACTTCGCTTTATCAAAGTGCTTCGCAAATACATATTGTGGGCGGTAATTCTCACCACCATTTATCTCTTTGTTGAAGTGCTCTCTCAAGGTGTCGAGATCAAAAGCGGCCAAAGTTGGAGTGGCTATTGGCTTGCAGTCGATATCGCAGTAGCGCTACCCATCTCATGGGCTCCCCTGGTCGCTGATTACTCACGCCACGCAAAGCAAGGTTCATTCCTGGCAACCTTTACCGGTTATCTCACAGGCGCCGGTACCTTTTTTCTACTGGGATTATTAGCGTTAGTAAGTCTTACCGGAGAAAACTTAGCCGACGTATACGGCTTTAGTCAGGCGATACTACTTCTTCCTTTCGGCGCACTTGCTTTAGCAATTCTCATTATCGATGAAGTCGATGAAGCCTTTGCGAATATTTATTCGACAGTAGTATCACTACAAAATTTCAATGACTCATGGAATAGAAAGAAAATAGCGGTTCTCATTGGCATTATCGCCACCGTCATTGCTCTCTCCATTGATGTCGTGGGCTATGAATCATTTCTCTTGGCAATTGGCGCCATATTTGTCCCATTGTGTGGGGTAATTCTCACTGATTGGTTCTTCATCTCAAAAGGAAAATGGAATTTATCTCATAGCGCGCGATGGCGCCCTTCACTCACGCTCTCCTGGGCGCTGGGATTCATCACATATCAACTTATTAATCCTGGCTATGCCAGCGGTTGGTCTACCCTTTGGCGAAACATTCAGAGCCTCATCCATTTCACTCCAGCAACATGGATGAGTGCTTCCATTATCTCCTTTCTTGTGAGCGCTATAACTTCACTCATTTTCAACTTGCGAAGTAAAATATTGAAACCATGACAATAGTTATTGCGCATCGCGGCGCATCGTATTTATATCCAGAACACACCAGAGCTGCCTACGATGAAGCGGTCGAGGCACAAGTGGACGGTTTTGAATGTGATGTACGGTTGTTGCGCGATGGAGAAATTATATGTTGGCATGACGCCACTCTTAATCGGACGAGTAATTCTTCGGGGATGCTCTTTACTCGGACTTGGCAAGAGATGCAGGGGATTGATGCTGGTTCATGGCACCGAAGTAAAAAGCCACAACCTCCACTCCGATTCGTCGAGTTGCTCGCGCTCGCTCAAATTCACCGGAAATCTATTTCAATAGAGACCAAACACCCCGTCCCAAACGGGGGAGCGATTGAACATAAATTGGCAGCTCTCTTACCCACCGTCGATTTCCAGGGGAGCGCCGCTTTCGCCCCCTTTCGACTGATGTCTTTCTCGCTCCTCGCAGTAGAAAGGTGGAGAAATCTCCGACCTGACATCCCAGCGGTCTATTTGCTCGATCACCGTTCACTCTCTTCACTTCCCAAAGTCCCCGTGATCGGCCCGGGAATGGGGCGCATTCGTCGAGATCCAGAAATCGTGGCCCGACTTCATGAGCAAGGTTACGAAGTGCATGTATGGACGGTTGATGAAGAACGTGATGTCGAACTCTGCGCGAAACTCGGTGTTGAAGCAATCATTAGTAATAGGCCACGCGAGGTACGCGCACTACTCGGGGAAATCAACTAAAGTCACCGGAATGAGTTCTGAAGAAGTAGTTGTGGTCGGCCCCCGTGAACCATGTTCCTGCGGATCAGGACGTCGGTATAAAGCTTGTCACGGAAAAGATCGCGCACCACTTGCCTTCGTCTCGCGCCCCTTTGAGGGATTGCCTAACGAGACTGAATGGGTGGCTCTGAGAGAAATCGTGCCAGCGGCCGCTGGGAGAGCTCGCGTGAAGGCAACCGGTCAAGAAATCGTTGTTGCTTCACTTCTCCCCAATTCAGTGAGCGCCGTCAAGCGCACTGATGGCGTAGTGATGCTCGCTCTTCAAGTACAAACCAGTAGCGGAGATGCCAGTCGAGATATGGCTGCGGCGCTCACTGCAATTCTTAAGGCAGAGAATGGCTCATCTATTGTGGGTGGGGATTTAAGTAACACTTCCCGCCTGCAGGATCTACTGGATCTCTCGCTTCCTTTTGCTCCCGAAACATATGAGAATTTTGATTTTTGGTTTACCGAAGAAGAGATGGCAAAGCCGGAGACCAAAGCAGCTTTAGAAGAGTTTGAAGGAAGCATCATTGAAACGGAGCGAATTCAAGTTGATCTAGGTTCGGCCTTTTGGTGTGCCTTCCCTGACCGGACAGTAGTGCGTTGGTTACTGCCACACGAGGAAGAGCGCTCGCTCAACGCTTTAGCACGCTTGGCAGCTAGTGATGAACTTAATCTCGGGAATGGCACGCGTTATCTGGGCGCCTTCCGCGCCGATGGTTTATTAGTGCCAGTCTTTGATGTGCAACACGAGACACCTATCAGAGCTTTTGAACTCGCGCTCGCCACACTTACGCGCATCTTTATGACTTCATTCGAGAAAAATGAGCCACTCACTAGTGTTGAGCGTCGAGCGCGGGCCGGGCTAGTGGGACGTCAACTTACACTTCGTTAAGTTCTATCACTAACCCATCACAGTGCCAGATGAATTTTCATTGCGCGGGCGCTTTCGGGAAAACGTAGCCAAATCAATCGGTAGATCCGTGTGTGATCCCGTTACGACTAATGGGTGCGTATCGTGATCGCCCCCACCCTCAACGTAATCGATCAATTTCGCCATAATCAAGCCGGCTCCTGGTGCGTTCTTAAATTGATTTCCACTCGTGCCAATCGCTAAATAGAAACCATCCAATTGGCTCCGGTCATAGATCGGTGTCCAGTCGGAGGACACGTCATAAACACCCGCGATCCCCTTTGCAACAGGGGGAACTTTGAGATCAGGAAATCTACGCGCTGCGCGAGTCACTTGGGAATCGTATAGATCTTGGGTACGCGACATGTTGGCATGATCAGGATTTTCGATCCACTGCATGTCATCACACTCGGGTTCAGTACCGCCCACTAAGAAACCGCCACCAGGTGTGGAGCGCATATAAACACCGACATCGAGGTCACCAATCATTGGACCACTCTCCATTCCTGGAGGTGCATCTACGTGGTGAACCTCTTGGCGCATAGGAGCGAGATCAACCGTGAAGTCACTTCCCACCCCTGCCATCTTGTTGAGTGCTCCAGACCATGGGCCAGCGACATTAACGACAACATCTGCGGTGAGCTCTTCACCGCTAGCCAGCCGGACACCCAGAACTCGGCTCTCTGATTTTAAAATCGCCACAATTTCTTCCTTAAATCGAAAGTGCGCTCCGTGGCGTTTAGCGGCATCCGCTAAATTGACTGCAGAGAGTGAAGGGTCACTGATGTATCCACCTGCGGACGTGTAGAGCGCACCAATATTTTCGCTTGCATCTTCCCAAAACTCTGCGTCACCAATACTTTTCGGTGGCCAATATTTCCCGACATCGATTCCCGGAACGCGTGCCGCTAAATCTTTCGAATCCCAAATCTCATAATCTATTCCGACTCTCTGGAACAATTCTGTGGTCGCAGCGGTATTCATCACTGGAACATCGAGCATGACAACCCCAAGGTTCATCATCTCCGCAATATGTTCCCCTTGCGCTGCCCCTAGGTGCGTGCGCCACTCAAGCCACATGTGAAATGACTCCCAAGCGAGTACGACACCTGCAAAAGTTGAATAATTAAAGCGCACGATTGAACTCGAAGAACTTGTGGATCCTTGGCCAGGTGCGCCAGCCTTATCAACAACGGTGACACTCCAACCGTCTCGGGCCAATTCGTATGCAACAGCTGAGCCAATAACGCCAGCCCCGATAACAATGGCACTTCGCTTAATCGCAGTCATTCCTTACCTCTCTACGAAGAGAGTACCGGTCTAAGAAAAGGCAGGCTCCCCTCCCGCACCATCTTTCGAGGCAAGCGGGTGGCCAATACACGAGCCGTCATCACGGTCTTGTCGAGTAGCTCGATCGGGAGAATGAGGACGAATGTGGTGAGGGGGGCTAGAAAACCCACTTCGTCATCATTCCAGAGTGGTTAGAATCAAGGCGACTTCTAGGCGAGGGCGAAATGAACTCCACGAATCTTGGATATATCGCAGGCGCAATTGCGCTGCTCGCGCTCGCTCTTGCCCTGTCAGCCCTATTCAGCATACGGCGCATGAAGAAAAGCTATTCAGTTCTTCAAGGGGCTGGCTCCGAAGTGGACTTTGTCACTGCCGTTGCGCGCCAGGTCGAAGTGGTGAATGGGCTGCGCACAGATGTGACGAATCTTCGGAAAGATCTCACTGTGACGCAAGCCGAATTAAAGGACGCAATTCGCCATGTTGCCGTCACTCGTTACGACGCCTTTAGCGATCAAGGAGGGCGTATGTCATTCTCGGTAGCCTTCCTTGATGATGTGAACGACGGAATTGTGATTACCTCAATCAATGGGCGCACGGAGGGTCGTACCTACATCAAGGGAGTCAAGGGCGGTCAGAGTATTGGCAGCGAACTTTCACCCGAAGAAATACAGGTAATTGGCATGGCACAAAAAGGTCAGATCGCATGAGCTCTTATGCCTATCTCGGACCAGCCGGAACTTTTACCGAGGCCGCACTCAATCAACTTGTGAAACCCGGTGATACGAAATTAGCTTTTGCAAATACCACGGCAGCTCTCGATGCAGTGCGTAGCGGCGTTGTTGTAGGTGCCTTGGTGCCTATCGAAAACTCGGTTGAGGGATTTGTGGCCCGCACTCTTGATGAGCTCGTCATCGGAGAGCCCCTGGTCATCACCGCTGAGACAACACTGCGAGTGGAGTTTGCTTTTATTGCGCAGCCAGGAGTAGCGCTGGCTGAAATCACCAAGATTGCTACACATCCTCATGCTGAAGCGCAATGCCGCACTTTTATTGCAAAGCATCTTCCGCACGCGGAAATATTAAGTAGCTCCTCTACCGCTGCGGCTGTTGAGGAAATTGCACAATCTAAGGATCGTACTCGCGGTGCTATCGCGGCCAAGGTTGCTGCCGATCACTATGGGCTAGAAGTCTTAGCAGAAAATATTGGCGACAACAGTGGTGCTGTCACGAGATTCGTTCTGGTAACAAAAATTGGAAAGATCAACGAACGTACCGGACACGATCGCACTTCACTTGCGATTTTTATTGGGGCTGATCATGCTGGAGCGTTGCTAGAAATTCTCAACGAGTTTGCCGTCCGCGGAGTGAACCTCACATTTATCCAATCACGACCTACAGGTGCCGAATTGGGTTCATACCATTTTCTCATCGATATTGAAGGACATATTCTCGATGCTCGTGTTGGTGATGCACTCATGGGGCTGAAACGTATTTGCGAAGATGTTCGATTCCTTGGTTCATATCCACGTGCCGATAAATTTTCCACCGAAGTTTCACGTGGTCGAAGTGATAACGATTTCTCCGAGGCTTCAACGTGGTTGAGTTCGGTTCGTAACGGCACTCTCACGTGATTGCTGGTTTAGCCCCCGGAGAAGATCGCACGTTTGCGCGGTCAATCCTGGCGGCGCGCGCTGAAGGCCGAAAGTTACAACCCATTTCAAATACTCGCCTACTCTCCCCAGAAGAGGCAGAGAGCATCGCGCGGGCGATCATTGATATCCGTCTTGCGGCCGGCGAATCGATTAAGGCGTCAGTACTCTCCGAAGAAGGAGATTTGAGTTACCTCACCAATAGGCAGATCGTGGAGAGCGCCCCTTCCATTTTAATTGAGGGGCGAGTGTCGCCTGTAGTGATTCGCTCTACAGAACGTACGCATCTTGGATTAATGATTTCCGATCGACTCTTTGAGCGGGGTCGCCGTGAAGATCAACTGGCTTCGGGTAGTGGGGCAGTTGCCGTAATAGTGGGTCCGGAGATTCCCTTCCAAGGGGAAGCGACGCTTCGACTTGGAAATGAAAGATGGGTGATTAAGGAGGTGGCGGCCATAGCGACGCCAGACTTAGGCTTGGAGTGGGCGATTTCTGCCCCCTTGCTCTATCCCACAAATTGGGAGCGCGGCTCAACTGTGGTGGTCGATCTACAAGGCCCAAGCAAAATCAGTTTTTCTGCTCGCCGGCTGTAAAAGGTAGGCTAAGCACGTGATTGATCTTAAATTCCTCCGTGAAAACCCTGACCGTGTGCGCGCATCACAGAGCGCTCGTGGTGAAGACCCCGCTCTTGTTGAGAGTGTGATTGCGGCAGATGAGGCGAGGCGAAGCGCCATCACCGAATTTGAGGTGCTGCGCGCTGAGCAAAATACCTTGTCAAAGGCGGTGGGAGCAGCTGCAAAGGAGGATCGTCCAGCGCTTTTAGAGAGTTCAAAGGCGCTCGCCGAGAAGGTGAAGAGTGCCGATAATGCAAAGAGTGCTGCCGAAGAACACGTTCGCGATATCTTGCTCAATCTCTCCAACGTTGTTGAAGAAGACGTGCCAGTTGGTGGTGAAGCCGACTTTAAACTTATTGAGCATGTAGGCACCCCCCGTGAATTCTCCTTTGAACCAAAAGACCATGTTGAACTAGGAAAGATTCTTGGTGCGATCGACACAGAGCGTGGCGCGAAAGTTTCAGGTGCACGTTTCTATTACTTAACAGGTGTCGGAGCACTACTTGAATTTGCACTCGTAAATATGGCGATCTCACAAGCCATGGCTGCCGGATTTATTCCGATGATTCCTCCTGTCTTGGTCAAACCCAGCGCCATGGAAGGTACGGGGTTCCTCGGACAGGCAGCAGAGAATGTTTTCCATCTTGAGAAAGATGATTTTTATCTTGTGGGAACGAGTGAAGTGCCACTTGCTGCCTATCACATGGACGAAATTCTTCCAGCAAGCAAATTGCCGCTACGTTATGCGGGTTACTCATCATGCTTCCGACGCGAAGCTGGATCCTACGGAAAAGATACCCGCGGAATTATTCGCGTTCATCAATTCGACAAAGTAGAAATGTTCTCTTTTTGTCCACCAGAAGAAGCCGAAGCCGAGCATCGTCGACTCTTGCAATGGGAGAAAGACTTCCTTAACGCTATCGAGGTTCCTTATCGTGTCATCGATGTTGCTTCGGGTGATCTCGGATCTAGTGCGGCACGTAAGTTCGATTGTGAAGCGTGGATCCCGACCCAGAATGCGTATCGAGAAGTGACAAGCACCTCTAATTGCACAGAATTCCAAGCCCGCCGTCTTAACATCCGAATGAAAGACGAGAATGGTACCCGCCCGATCGCCACGCTTAACGGCACGCTCTGTGCGATACCCCGCATCATCGTGGCCATCTTAGAAAATCATCAACAAGAGGATGGTTCCGTGCGCGTACCCAAGGCACTTGTGCCGTTCTTAGGTGGGCGTGAAGTGCTCTCTCCGGTGAGTGCGTGAAACTTGTAGCTAGCGATCTTGACGGCACCATCATTCGATTTGATGCCGGTATTTCGACACGCACAATTGAAGCATTTATGGATGCACACAAAAAAGGGGCACGAGTTCTTTTTGCAACAGGGAGGCCACCCCGCTGGTTAGGGGATGTAGTCGATGCATTCGGTACCAAAATATTTCCTTGGGTGATTTGCTGTAATGGCGCGCTCCTCTTTGACTTACACGAAGGAAAAATTCTCAAAGAGTGGGAAATTTCAATTCCAGATGCCTTCGAAATTGTCTCCCGTCTGCGAAAGAATTTGCCTGGTGTCACCTTCGCGATGGAACGCAATGATCACTATGTTCGTGAACGTCTTTATATTCCCCGTTGGGATGTGGGTATGGACAACATCGGAACCGAGAAGATTGAAGAACAAATTGATCGGCCTTTCCTCAAACTCATTGCCCGCTGCACTGAAAGTAATCTCGACTCCGACGAGATGCTCGCTATCGCAACACCAGTGCTCGCTGGATTGGCTACCGTCACTCATTCAAATCCAGAGGATTCTCTACTGGAGATCTCGGCACACGGCGTGCACAAGGGATCAGCACTGGCGTATGTCGCAGAGAAGTGGGGCATCGATCGCGAAGAGATTCTGGTCTTTGGCGATAATCCCAACGATATTCCGATGCTTGAGTGGGCTACTCACTCCTACGCAGTAGCCAGTGGCCACCGCGGCGCACACAGCGCAGCGAAGAATATTGCGCCTGCGTGTAATGAAGATGGTGTCGCACAAATCATTGAGAAAGTATTCGCCAAATAATGTCCACGGCGATTCGTTTAGGGACGGTCATCCTTCCCGACGAGCCATGGAAGGTGAGCAGAGAGCATTGGCGTGAGGCGGAAGATTTAGGCTTTGATCATGCATGGACTTACGACCATCTGACGTGGCGTGATCTACGTGAAAAAGCCTGGTTTAGCGCGCTTCCCATATTGACTGCAGCGGCGCTTGAAACCACCTCCCTTCGAGTGGGTACCCTCGTTGCCAGCGCAAATTTTCGCCATCCTGTCTCTTTCGCTAAGGAGCTGATGACCCTAGATGAAATCAGTGAGGGGAGACTCACTCTTGGCTTTGGCGCCGGAGGCGCCGGTTTCGATTCCACCGCATTAGGACAAGCACCGTGGAGTGCACAAGAGAGAGCTTCTCGTTTCGAAGAATTTGTCACGCTACTTGACCAAGTATTAGTAAACCCGGTCACTTCAGAATTTCGGGGAGAATTCTATTCAGCCCATGAAGCCCGCAGTATTCCTGGATGCACTCAACAACCTCGAATTCCTTTTGTCATTGCTGGTACCGGCAAGCGAGGCATTTCGCTGGCAGCCAAGTTCGGAAGCGGTTGGGTGTCAAACGGAGATTCAAGTAATCCGTTAGAAGCAACCGAACAAGAGCACTTTGTGAGCGTGCAGAAACAAATCTCAATGCTTCGCGATGAATGTGTGCGGATTGGTCGAGATTTCAATTCTATCGATCGGGTATTCCTTGCAAGTTCACGGAATGAAGCGTGGATGAAATCGGCCAGTGAGTTTGAAAGATTAGCTAATATGTATCAGGAGATTGGATTTACCGACATCGTCATACATCGCCCACGTGATAGCCAACCTTTTGCTGGAGATCTTGACGTGTATCGAGAGATTGCAAAACTTTCCCACTAGATCACTTGATTTTACAAATATGGCCCGGAAGATTTATCGCTTTCACTTGTCGTAATTGATCGGCGCTTCATCTCTTCAAATTGCGCCCGGGCCGCCATCTGTTGGGCAAAGAGTGCCGTTTGAATTCCGTGGAAGAGTCCTTCAAGCCAACCCACAAGTTGTGCTTGAGAAATACGCAACTCAGCCTCGCTAGGAATTTCATTATCCATAAACGGCAGAGTAAGCCGTTCTAACTCCTCTACAAGTTCTGGAGCCAAACCACTTTCAAGTTCCTTGATGGATTGACGGTGTATATCGCGAAGACGACGACGAGATGCTTCATCGAGTGGTGCGCTCTTCACCTCATCGAGTAATTGTTTTACCATGGAGCCAATACGCAAAACTTTGGCGGGCTGCTCGATGAGATCTGATGGCATCTCCTCAGGGGTCTCTGTCGAAGCCCCAGGGATAAGAACTGTCTCTTCTTCGCTCATGATTTCATTATGGCACTTACGCCAGTTCTGCGTTAACTACCAATACAACTTTCCCAATGTGGGCGTTGGCCTCGACCTTCTCATGCGCGGCAGCGACTTCGGCAAGTGGTAAGTAAGAATCCACTACCGGCTTGATGGTGCCGTCAGCAATCAGAGGCCACACGTGCGCGACCGTACTCGCGGTGATCACCGCCCGCTCAGCATCTGTGCGGCCGCGAAGAGTGGTGGCGATAAGTGAAATCCGCTTACTCAAGAGCACCCCTAAATCAATTTCAGTCTTTCGACCACCTTGCAAACCAATAACAACAATGCGTCCATTGGGAGCAAGCACTTTCATATTCTTTTCAAGATATGAAGCACCCATGACATCAAGAACGACATTGATATCTTTTGCGATCTCTGAGAAATCCTCACTCTTGTAATCGATGCAATGATCTGCACCTAAAAATCTGCAGACATCATGCTTAATAGCACTCGCGGTAGTAAAAATTTCGGCACCGGTCCACTTAGCTAGTTGAATCGCCATCGTGCCAATTCCACTTGCGCCACCATGAATCAGGATTTTTTCGCCTTCGCGTAAACCTGCCAACATGTAAAGATTCGACCAGACGGTGCAGGTCACCTCCGGAAGCGCCGCGGCCGCCACCAGATCAATGCCTTCAGGTATCGGCATGAGTTGGCCTGCGGGCACTGCCACAAACTCGGCATATCCCCCGCCAGTCACCACGGCACAGACGAGATCGTTGATTTTCCAACCCGTGACCTCGCTGCCCACTTGAGCGATCCGCCCCGAGCATTCAAGTCCGAGAATCTCACTGGCACCCTTGGGTGGTGGGTAGAAACCTTGTCGTTGGAGCAGATCAGCCCTGTTGACCGCACTCGCTGCCACCTCAACGAGTACTTCATGAGGGGCAATTGAAGGAATAGTGAGGTCTTCTTCAGTGAGGCATTCCACCCCGCCGAAACCTGAGAGAGCTATGGCACGCATGAGGAGAGCCTACGCGCCCTGCAAATAGGGTTGATCCATAGATATCGGGTAAGTTCTCCCGCGGAGGACTCGCCTAGTGGCCGATGGCGTCGGTCTTGAAAACCGATATAGGGAAACCTATCGTGGGTTCGAATCCCACGTCCTCCGCTCGGAGCCGCCCTACTCGTCTGGGGCATTCACCTTTTCCATCGGCATGTGGCTAACCCCACTCTCGCACCGGTAGCGGTGGGCAATCACCTCCTCCACACTTGTTACACCTCCACTGTCAGGCGGAGGCGAGAGCGATGGGAATACTTATGAGTGGGACGATGACGACCCCAGGCCGCGCCAAGATTGCCGCGCGCCACCTGCGTACCGACAAGTGGTGGGTACAGCCACTCATCACTGCCGCGGTGCTGGTCTCGTTTATTATTTATTCAACGTGGCGCGCCTTTGAGAACGCGCACTACTTCGTTGAGCCGTACATTTCTCCGTTTTACTCGCCCTGCCTGGCAACTTCGTGCGTCGAGGGTGCCTCAGATCTTGGTCAACCCTTCGGTTCTTGGTGGGCCTTCTCTCCTTCGCTCATCATCTTGCTCTTCCCACTTGGTTTCCGGATGACTTGTTATTACTACCGCAAGTCGTACTACCGCGCTTTTTGGCAATCACCGCCAGCATGCGCCGTTGCTGAACCACATAAGACTTACACTGGCGAAACCCGTCAACCATTGATCTTGCAGAATGCACACCGTTGGTTCTTCTATGCCGGTCTCATTTTCAACGTCATTCTTTCCTACGATGCGATCCTGGCTTTCAAAAACTCTGAAGGCGAATGGGGCCACATGCAGGTGGGCACATTAGTGCTCCTGGCCAACGCCACTTTCCTTTGGCTCTATTCACTCTCTTGTCACTCTTGCCGTCACGCCATTGGCGGTCGCCTGAAGCACTTCTCTAAGCATCCAGTGCGTTACAAGTTGTGGTCAAAGATTTCAGAACTTAACCATCATCATCCAAAGTTCGCGTGGATCTCATTAATTGGCGTTGCGCTCGCTGATTTTTATATTCGTTCCGTATCCACTGGCTTCATCACCGATCTACAGATTTTCTAGGAGTAACTGTGACTGAGATTGAACGTCTTTCATTCGACGTTGTGGTGATCGGCGCCGGTGGTGCTGGTTTGCGTGCTGCAGTCGAAGCACGCGCAGCGGGACTGCGAACTGCCATCATCTGCAAGTCCCTTTTTGGAAAAGCTCATACTGTGATGGCTGAGGGCGGTATTGCCGCGGCCATGGGCAACGTAAATAGCAAGGATAATTGGCAGGTTCATTTCGTCGACACGATGCGCGGTGGCAAGTTCCTCAACAACTTCCGGATGGCGGAGTTACACGCGAAAGAAGCACCAGATCGTGTCTGGGAACTGGAAACTTGGGGCGCGCTCTTTGATCGCACCAAAGAAGGCAAGATCAGCCAACGAAACTTTGGTGGTCACGAATATCCACGTCTGGCTCACGTAGGTGACCGCACTGGTCTGGAACTTATTCGTACCATGCAACAAGCTATTGTTTCGCTGCAACAAAAAGACGCTGCCGAATTTGGTGATGCGGAAGCTCGCATTAAGGTATTTGCCGAAACCACCATTACTGAAATCATCAAAGATGGCGATCGGGCCGCGGGTGCATTCGGTTATGTCCGTGAAACCGGCAACCTCATTCTTTTCGAAGCTCCCGCAATCGTTATTGCAGCGGGCGGTATAGGTAAATCCTTCAAGGTAACAAGTAATTCTTGGGAAGGTACCGGCGACGGTCATGCACTTGCGTTAAAAGCTGGCGGCAAATTGGTCGATATGGAGTTCGTGCAATTCCATCCAACCGGCATGGTCTGGCCACCATCTGTACGTGGCATCTTGGTGACGGAATCGGTACGTGGCGATGGCGGTGTACTTCGTAACTCTGAAGACCGCCGATTCATGTTTGATTACATCCCCGAAGTTTTCAAAGCGCAGTATGCGCAGAGTGAAGAGGAAGGGGATCGTTGGTATGAAGATCCTGATAACAATCGTCGTCCACCAGAGCTCTTGCCTCGCGATGAGGTTGCTCGCGCCATTAACTCTGAGGTAAAGGCTGGACGTGGATCGCCGCACGGTGGTGTTTTCCTCGATGTCTCTACGCGTCTTGCACCCGAGGTCATCAAGAAGAAACTTCCTTCGATGTGGCACCAATTTAAGGAACTTGCAGACGTCGACATCACCAAGCAGGCGATGGAAGTGGGTCCGACATGTCACTACGTGATGGGCGGCATTCTCGTTGATCCAGATACTGGCGCAGCATCAGGGGTTCCTGGTCTCTTTGCCGCTGGTGAATCTGCTGGCGGCATGCACGGATCAAACCGTCTCGGCGGAAATTCGCTCTCGGATCTACTGGTATTCGGACGTCGGGCTGGCGCAGGCGCCGTTGCTTACTTCCAAAGCCTTGGTGGCGACACCCCCAAGGTGACGGATGAAGCGATCACCAAAGCGAGCGATCACGCACTCGCTCCGCTTCGTAATCCGGGTGGCGAGAATCCTTATACGATTCAAGCTGATCTTCAACAAGTCACCAACGACTTGGTCGGCATCATTCGCACAAAGTCAGAACTCGAAGAGTCTCTTGGAAAGCTCAAAGGATTCCGTGCTCGCCTCGCAAACATCACTTGCCCAGGAGGGTCAGTGTTTAACTCTGGCTGGCACTTGGCTCTTGACCTAGAGAACATGTTGCTGGTCTCTGATTGCATCGCTCACGCCGCGCTTATCCGTGAAGAATCACGTGGCGGTCACACCCGAGAAGACTTCCCCAAGATGAATGCAGAATGGCGTAAGTTCAATCTCGTTTCGCATCTTGTAAACGGTGAAGTGTTCGTTGAAAAGCAATCTCTTCCAGAGATGCGCGATGAACTGCTTAATCTTTTCAACATTGAGGAGTTGGGGAAGTATATGACTCCAGAAGAATTAATCCGCCACTCGAAGGGAGCTAACGCATGACTCGGACAGCTAAATTTCGTGTATGGCGTGGTGATGCCAGCGACGGCACCTTGAAGGATTACAACGTCGAAGTTAACGAAGGTGAAGTTGTACTTGATGTTCTTCATCGCCTTCAAGCTACCCAGACTCCAGACCTTGCAGTTCGTTGGAATTGCAAAGCTGGCAAGTGCGGTTCTTGTAGCGCGGAAATTAACGGTCGTCCACGTTTGATGTGTATGACGCGTATGAACACTTTTACGGATGAAGAAACTATTACAGTGACTCCACTTCGTGCTTTCCCCGTCATTCGCGACTTGGTTACCAATGTTTCCTTTAATTACAAGAAAGCTTTGGAAATTCCTGCATTTGCTGGCCCAGCTCACCTAAAGCTTGGCGAGTACCGCATGGAACAGATCGATGTGGAGCGCAGTCAAGAGTTCCGCAAGTGCATTGAGTGTTTCCTCTGCCAAGATACGTGCCACGTTATTCGCGATCACGAGGAAAATAAAGAAGCTTTTGCAGGTCCACGTTTCTTCATTCGTCTCGCCGAACTCGACATGCACCCACTGGATACTCTCGATCGTAAGCGCGCTGCGCAAGAAGATCACGGCCTTGGTATGTGCAACATCACCAAGTGCTGCACCGAAGTGTGTCCTGAGCACATCAAGATCACTGACAACGCGATCATCCCGATGAAGGAACGCGTTGTCGATGTGAAGTATGACCCTATCCGTTGGCTTGGTAGCAAGATTCGTCTTCGCGAAGGTCTCTCAAGCTGATGGAGCTCGATGCGCGGGTTGTCACCGCTCATCGAGAGGCGTGTGAACGCGGAGATGCGGGATATATGGATCCGTTATCTGGTCTTTTTGTGATGACCGAGGTCTATCTTGTGCAACGGGAACGATGTTGCAACCGTGGGTGTCGCCACTGCCCCTACCCGAAAGATAAGTAAGAATCACTTTATGGGTCGTTCACTGGGCGTGATTGCCATAGGTGGCATATCGGGATCTCTTGCTCGATGGGGAATCGCTAGTGCAATGGATGAGAGCGCCTTTCCTTGGGCCACTCTTCTGGTGAATTATCTGGGAGCCGTTTTGTTGGCACTCCTTATTGTTTACGCGGAAGAACGCCCCGCCCTGAAGTGGTGGTGGCAGCCGCTACTCGGCACCGGATTCTGCGGTGGCTTCACTACGTACTCCGCATTTGCTGTGCAGGTAGATGGTTATTTGAACGCAGGTCACAGTGGAAAAGCGTTCGCCTACATTTTGGCTTCACTTGCCGGCACCTATCTACTGGTCGTCATCACGGTGGCCACTGCACGTAAGCGAGT
>JBAXIG010000017.1:0-24376 GCA_037138535.1 Actinomycetes bacterium | reverse complement strand
ATAGGAGAACGCAGGCGCGACATGCGTCGAGCGGAATCCCCTGATTGCGTAAACGCCACCAGAAACTTCGAATTAGTCACGGCACCCACTTCAACTGCCGCCTTCGTGATGGCTCCACCCTTACTACGAGGATTGTGTTGAAGTGGTTTAACAGAAGAGAGTGCAACTAGTTCAGTTTTGGCGATAATCCGACTCATGGTTTCTACCGCTTCAACCGCAAATGCTCCAATAGCAGTCTCACCAGAGAGCATCAGCGCATCGGCACCATCGAGCACTGCATTGGCACAATCTGTCGCCTCAGCACGCGTGGGTCGGGCAGAAATAATCATTGAATCAAGCATTTGTGTAGCCACGATGACTGGCTTGGCATTCTCACGCGCGATGGTGATGCAACGCTTTTGCACCAACGGCACATCCTCAATAGGAAGTTCAACACCCAAGTCACCACGAGCTACCATGATCGCATCAAAGGCCAAGACGATTTCTTCGAGGTTTTCAACAGCTTGTGGCTTCTCAATCTTCGCGATCACTGGGATGCGGCGCCCCACCTCATCCATGATGCGATGCACATCTTTTATGTCACTAGCAGTACGCACAAACGAGAGCGCGATCCAATCTGCACCAGCACCTAGCGCCCAACGCAAGTCGGCTTCATCTTTTTCGGACAACGCAGGTACAGATACTGCCACTCCGGGCAGATTAATTCCTTTGTTATTACTCACCTCACCGGCGTATATAACTCGCGTAACCACATTCGCGCCATTTACCTCGGTGACCTCAAGAGAGACTTTGCCGTCGTCGATCAAAATAGGATCGCCCACTCGTACGTCTCCAGCGAGCCCTTTATAGGTCGTTGAGCAGATCTCTTTGGTGCCTTCGACATTATCAGTAGTAATAGTAAACACATCACCTTTTGCAAGGGTGTGTGGACCGTTCACGAAGCGGCCAAGACGAATCTTCGGACCTTGCAAATCAGCAAGAATGGCGACCGCTCGTCCGGCAGCTGCTGCAGAGCGCCGCACTTCGGTGAGTCGCCGTTGGTGTTCGGCGTGATCGCCGTGAGAAAGATTGAGACGGGCCACATCCATGCCAGCGGCCACTAGGCGATCTACTTGATCAGCACTTTCACTCACCGGACCGATAGTGCACACGATCTTGGCGCGCCTGACGCGGACTTGTGGAGTGCTCATGCAATACATCCTCTCACAGTGGTTCAAGAACCTTCTGTTCGTAAGTGGTGGCGCTCCTTAGATAGTGAGCGGACGAGAGCTGGGAAGAATCGGCGCTGGTAAGAGTGTGCGACCAGTAAGGAAATGATCTACTCCTGCTGCTGCTGCCCTTCCTTCAGCTATTGCCCACACAATCAGAGATTGGCCACGTCCGGCGTCACCACATACAAACACCCCGGGAACATTGGTTGAATAATCATCGGCTCGCTTGATATTTCCTCGCTCGTCCAGATCAACTTCTAATTGTGGAATGAGCTCAGACTTCTCTGGACCTACGAAACCCAAAGCAAGAAGTACGAAATCCGCAGGGAGGACTCGGTCAGTTCCGGGAAGGTACTCAAATTTGCCATCAGAAAGTTCAACTTCAGAAATCTTCAATCCGGTGAGCACTCCTTGATCCCCAATAAACTCGGAAGTATTCACTGCGAAGATGCGTTCACCGCCTTCTTCATGAGCACTCGAAGTTCGAAAGATCATTGGATACGTCGGCCATGGCTGTGCGCTTGGACGCTCCTCGCTGGGGCGCGGCAGGATTTCTAGTTGCGTGATCGAAGCGGCGCCTTGGCGCAGCGCTGTTCCCAAACAATCAGCACCAGTATCGCCGCCGCCAATAATCACCACGTTCTTACCGGCTACGTTGATGGAAGGTTCACCTTCAAGTTCTCCGAGACCTTGAAGATTTCCCCACGGCAGATACTCCATCGCTTGATAAATTCCGTGGTACTCGCGACCTGGAATCGTGAGATCGCGCGCCGAAGTGGCGCCCACCGCGAGCACTACCGCGTCATAACGAGACCGGAGTTGTTGTCCGGTGATATCAACTCCGGCTTCAACGCTGGTGCGAAAGCGAGTTCCTTCGGCTGTCATTTGCGCTAATCGACGATCCAAAATGTTCTTCTCCATTTTGAATTCGGGAATTCCATAGCGCAGCAATCCGCCCACCTTGTCAGCCCGTTCAAAGACCGCGACCGTGTGACCAGCGCGGGTAAGTTGCTGTGCAACCGCAAGACCAGCTGGCCCGGAGCCAATAACTGCCACGGTCTTGCCGGTAAGTCGATCTGGCGGGAGGGGAACAACTGCGCCACTCCCCCAGGCATCCTCTATGGTCCGTAGCTCAATTTGTTTAATGGTGACAGATTCACCCGAGATGGCGAGCACGCATGCAGTTTCACAGGGCGCAGGACATAGCCGACCAGTGAACTCTGGAAAATTATTTGTAGCATGAAGTCGATCAATGGCTTCGGCCTTATCGCCACGCCACATTAAATCGTTCCACTCGGGAATCAAATTTCCGAGTGGACAACCCTGATGACAGAACGGAATTCCACAATCCATGCAACGACCAGCTTGGTGCTGCAAAGCCTCTAGAGGCTGGACTTCGTACACTTCACGCCAATCTCTAATACGGATATCTACCGGCCGACGCTTTGGCGTTTCGCGGTCAGTTGTCATAAAGCCTCTTGGGTCAGACACGAGATGCCTCCATTACTGCGTCTTCAACAGAACGTCCTTCAGCCTCTGCTCGAGCCATCGCTGCCAACACTCGCGCATAATCCCTGGGCATCACCATGGTGAATCTGCCAATCTCGAAGTCATCTAGCACATCTTTAGCAAGTGGCGAAGCTGTCTCAGAAAAATGTTGAAAGATCAGGCCTTTGAGAACTTCGGCTTGATCCCCCGGAACGGGGACTAGGTCAACCATCTCCATATTTACTTTGGCTTCGTCAAGATCGAGAACGAATGCTCGTCCCCCTGACATACCCGCGGCGAAGTTTCTTCCGGTGCTTCCGAGGATCACAACTGTGCCACCGGTCATGTACTCGCAAGCATGATCACTTACGCCTTCAACTACCGCGCTAGCTCCGGAGTTTCGCACACAAAAGCGCTCACCCACCTTTCCTCGAAGGTAGATCTCTCCGCTCGTTGCCCCGTACCCAATCACGTTGCCAGCAATAATGTTCTGGCTGGAATCAAAGCTCGCCCTTTCATCGGGGCGAACCACAATTTTTCCACCAGAGAGTCCCTTGCCTACGTAATCGTTGCTATCACCAAAGAGGCGAATAGTGACACCTTGTGGAAGAAAGGCGCCGAGCGATTGACCCGCTGAACCATGCAATGTCAACGAGATGGTGTCAGCCGGTAAACCACGGCCCCCAAAGCGTTTGGTGACCGCACTTCCTAGCATCGTCCCTACCGTGCGATGAACATTGCGCACAGGCAAAGAAATCTCGACAGGAGTCCCATCTCGCAGCGCCACTTCGGCTAGTTGGATGATTTCTCTATCGAGCGCCTTGTCTAGACCGTGATCTTGCTTCTGCGTGTTCAGCCTCGCAGATCCTGCAGGGAGCGTTGGCAAGTGAAGTAGAGGCGTGAGATCAAGTCCGCTCGCCTTCCAATGATCTACTGCCTGAGTGGTTTCCAAAACCTCCACCTGCCCGACCGCTTCAGCTAAAGTTCGAAATCCTAAAGTCGCCAAGAGTTCGCGCACCTCTTCTGCAATGTACTCAAAGAAAGTTTGAACAAATTCCGGCTTACCCGAGAACTTGGCTCGCAGCTCGGGGTTTTGCGTTGCGACTCCGACGGGACATGTATCCAAGTGACAGACTCGCATCATAATGCAACCTGAAACCACCAGCGGAGCAGTTGCAAAACCAAATTCTTCTGCGCCAAGGAGTGCGGCGATCACGACATCGCGGCCTGTCTTCATCTGACCATCAGCCTGGACAACGATTCGATCACGGAGATTATTGAGCAAGAGCGTTTGCTGAGCTTCCGCCAAACCTAATTCCCAAGGCGCACCCGCGTGCTTAAGAGAAGTAAGCGGCGAAGCTCCAGTACCGCCATCGTGTCCGGAAATGAGCACCACGTCCGCGTGCGCCTTGCTCACGCCGGCCGCCACCGTACCTACGCCCACTTCGGCTACCAATTTTACGTGAATGCGAGCGTCGGGATTTGAATTCTTCAAATCGTGAATAAGTTGTGCTAAATCTTCGATTGAATAAATATCGTGATGAGGCGGAGGCGAAATGAGTCCTACGCCCGGAGTTGAATGCCGCGTTTTTGCTATCGACGGATAGACCTTATTACCCGGCAACTGCCCACCTTCACCGGGCTTTGCTCCTTGAGACATCTTGATCTGCAAGTCATCAGCATTGACCAGGTACTCACTCGTGACACCAAAGCGCCCCGAGGCCACCTGTTTGATAGCAGAACGCTTCGAATCACCATTTACCATTGGAAGAAAGCGCTCGGGATCTTCCCCGCCTTCGCCCGTGTTTGACTTTCCGCCAATGCGATTCATAGCAATCGCAAGTGTCTCGTGAGCCTCTTGGGAGATAGATCCATACGACATCGCTCCGGTAGAGAAGCGCTTCACGATTTCGGAGACACTTTCCACTTCATCAATTGATACCGCCGTACGTGACTTGAACGCGAATAATCCACGAAGCGTCATAAGGCGTTCGGATTGCTCGTCGATACGATTCGTATAACGTTTGAAGATCTCATAGCGCCGAGTGCGAGTGGCGTGCTGAAGTAAGAAGACCGTATCCGGATCGAAGAGATGTGGCTCACCATCGCGGCGCCATTGATATTCGCCACCCACTGGAAGGCGAACAGTATTCGGAACTCCACCATCAGTGGGATATGCGATGTGATGTCGAGCAATCGCCTCATCGGCGATGACATCAAGACTAACACCGCCTAATCTCGAAACGGTGCCAGCAAAATATTCAGAAACGAGCTCGTCATCGAGTCCGATCGCTTCAAAAACTTGCGCACCTGTATAAGAGGCCACCGTGCTAATGCCCATCTTAGACATTACCTTGAGCACTCCTTTACCAAGTGCCTTGATTAAATTGCGTACTGCTTTCTCAGGAGTGATGCCCGGAAGTTTTCCCTGATGCACTAAGTCTTCAGCGCTTTCCATCGCTAGATAAGGGTTGACTGCAGCTGCCCCAAACCCGATCAGGAGCGCAACATGATGCACCTCTCGAACATCGCCCGCTTCTACGACTAGGCCGACTTTCGTGCGAGTTTTCTCCCTAATGAGGTGATGATGGATTGCAGAAGTAAGAAGCAGCGAAGGAATCGGTGCATGATCCGCGTCCCCATCACGATCAGAGAGAATGACTATGCGGGCTCCTTCAGCAATGGCGATGGATACCTCTCTTCGGATCTCTTCAATTCGTTGACGCAAGGCAGTTCCACCACCTGCAATCGGAAAGAGTCCGCGAACCCGATGCGATGCAAGCCCTGGCAAATCACCATCAGCGTTCACATGGACGATCTTGGCCAACTCGTCGTTGTCAATGACTGGAAATGGAAGCACGATTTGACGACAAGATGCGGCACTGGCGTGGAGAAGATTGTTTTCAGGGCCAATACTTCCGGAAAGTGAGGTGACTAGTTCTTCACGAATCGCATCTAACGGTGGATTCGTCACCTGCGCAAAGAGTTGAGAAAAGTAGTCAAAGAGTAAACGAGGCCTTTTGGAGAGAACAGCTATGGGGGTATCCGTTCCCATAGATCCCAACGGCTCTCCACCCATTTTTGCCATGGGTGCGACCAAAATACGAATCTCTTCTTCTGTGTAACCGAAAGCACGTTGACGGCGCTGCACCGAAGCATGTGGATAGACGATGTGTTCGCGTGCGGGGAGATCTTCCAGACGAATGAGTCCGGCATGCAACCACTCCGCATATGGCGCAGAGGATGCTAGTTCTGCCTTGATCTCCTCGTCAGGGATGATCCGACCAGCGGCGGTGTCTACGAGGAACATCTTCCCTGGTTGCAACCGACCCTTGCTGACCACATCTGCTGGCGCGATTTCGAGAACTCCCACTTCGCTAGCTAGCACAACCCGATCCTTAGTGATCCAATATCGAGCTGGCCGCAATCCATTGCGGTCGAGGACGGCACCAATTTGGGTGCCATCTGTAAAGGTGACGCACGCAGGCCCATCCCAAGGCTCCATCAGTGCCCCATTGAATGCATAAAAGTCTCGTTGCTCTTGAGGCATCGTCAGGTTGTTCTCCCAGGCTTCTGGAATCATCATTAAAACTGAGTGTGGGAGTGATCGTCCACTTAAATGGAGCAACTCAAGGACCTCATCGAATGAGGCCGAGTCGCTCCCTCCCTCTGCGCAGATAGGAAAGATACGCGTGATGTCGCCAGGAAGAATGTCGCTAGCTAAGAGAGCTTCACGAGCGCGCATCCAATTCCTATTTCCCTTCACCGTATTTATCTCTCCATTGTGTGCGATAAAACGGTAGGGATGGGCCAACGGCCATGAAGGAAACGTATTGGTGGAAAATCGCGAGTGCACAAGCGCGAGTGGTGATTCCATACGCTCATCAGACAGTTCCGGAAAGAATGATTCCAGTTGACCTGTAGTGAGCATTCCCTTGTAAACAATGGTGCGCGCGGAGAGCGATGGGAAATACACCTTAAGCTCGTGCTCAATTCTCTTACGAGCGACGAAAGCGATTCGATCTAGCGCAATATCGCTTTCGCCATTTTTACCCGTGAGAAAGACTTGCTTGAATTCGGGCATCACCGATTTTGCGGTGGCGCCCACCCCCGTAGGGTCGATCGTGACGTCGCGCCAGCCGAGGACATTCATGCCCTCTTCTCTAATAATCGCGTCAATTTTTTCGATTGATGAAACGCCACTCTCCTGCGGCAAGAAAGCAATTCCGGTGGCATATGCACCCGCACTCGGTAGCGACATCCCGGTAACCGCTCTGAAGTAAGCATCGGGAAGAGAAATCAAAATACCTGCACCATCACCACTATCTGGTTCGGCACCAGAGGCACCTCGGTGCTCAAGGTTTCGAAGCGCCGTAAGAGCATCGGCGATGATGGCGTGCGACGCGAGGCCATTGAGCGCGGCTACAAAAGCAACTCCACATGCATCCTTTTCAAAATCTGAACGGTAAAGCCCTTGGGAACGTGGGAGATCGCGAAGGAATACGCCATCGTGAGATGCTGAAATACTTGTATGCACAGCGCTGTCTCCTTGGATCGACCTTATGGAAAGGCGGGTGGGACAACGCTGGCCCAAATGAAATCTATCAAATATTTGTAGAAATTCCACTTTCTGTCGGCGGTAGACGTCGCAGGAGGATCGCCACCGCCCCGGCCCCTACCAGGGCACTTACCCACACATTCAATCGAAGCCCAGCAATGTGGTGAGCTTCATCGATCCGTAGCGCTTCAATCCAGAGGCGCCCGAGACAATACAGCGCCACATAGAGGGCGAATACTTTGCCTGGAGTGCGCACTCGATGCTGAGAATCGAGCCAGAGGAGGAGGAAGGCGACTCCGACGCACCAGAGTGATTCATAGAGGAACGTGGGTTGAAAGGTGAGGTACTGAGAGAAGCCCGCAGGGCGAAGTGCTACGGGAACTTCGAGCGCCCAAGGCATGGTTGAGGGCTTACCGAAAAGCTCAACATTGAACCAATTCCCCCACCGACCAATCCCTTGTGCCAGCAATAGTCCAGGAGCGATCGCATCGGCAAAGTCGGCGAAGGTGAGCCCACCAGAAGATTTTCGGCGAAAGGCAATCCACGCCCCCAAAGCGCCGATAGAAATAGCGCCCCATATTCCTAGCCCGCCCTCCCAGATTTTGATGATATCCAGGAGATGACCGCGAGCCCCAAAGTACTTCTCGGGAGTAGTGATGACGTGATAGATGCGGCCGCCGATAATGCCAACCGGAACTGCAACCACGGCCACATCGCTCACAAAACCAACAGCGCCACCACGCGCAACCCAACGACGTTCAGTGAGACGAAGGGCAACGACGATGCCCAGCAAAATGCAGAGCGCATAAAAATGAATCTTGAGCGGTCCTAGCGAAATAAATGAAACTGTAGGCGATGGAATAAACGCCGAGATCATTTCACGCCAGCGTCAGCCAGTGCCTTCTTAAAGAGAACTGCATCAATATATGCACCCGCATTACGATCAATTTCTTTTCCATTGATCAAGACCGTGGGGGTTTGGTTGATATTGTTCTTTGCGCCATCAGCACCAATGGTCTCTACCCACTTTGCAAACTTCCCACTCTTCACGCATGACTTGAATGAGTTCTCGTTGAGGCCAGCAGCAACGCCCGCGGCCGTTACTCGACTCAGTCCCCAGTACGCAGAATTCTCAGGCTTCTGGTTCTTAAAAAGGTAATCATGTAATTCCAAGAATTTATTTTGATCAGCCGCACATGCACCAGCGTTTGCCAAAATGACGGATTCAGCACCCAGGAAAGAGAGTGAGTGGAAGACCACTCGGGCTTTACCATTTTGCACAAGCTCGCGCACCTGAGCGCCATTGGCATCTTCAAAATTCTTGCATGCAGGACATTGAAAGTCCTCCCACACGTCAATTTGAGGTGTGGCTGTGCCATTGAAAAGTAAGCCGTAGCCATCCATTTTCGAAGCGGTCAAGGGAGCAGTTACCGTGCTATCGACCTTGCTCTTCACAAGAGAAATGGAGACGCCAACGATGACGACGAGCAGAATGGGAGCAATGACGGCGAGCGAGACGAACACGCGACTTCTACGGGCTTTTTTGGCAGCAGCCTCGGCGAGCGCCTTGCGTTCTGCAGCCGCTGCTAAACGCGCCTGCGATCGGCTCTCTTTCGACTCTTCAGCCATCTTCTAGCCCTCCTTCTCGTCATTTTCGAACTCATCTTCGTAAAGATCTGCCGTTATTCTGCCACTCCCCAACGAATCCAGTGACCAGCGCGTTCCAGGGCGCCAGAGCAAGAATGCTCCGCAGGCGAAGAAGAGGATGTCTCTAGCAATCTCACTGGCGTAAGCGGTCTTCGAAGGATCCACCGCGCCACCGCCGCCAAAGCAACCGCAATCAATGCTGAGGCCTCGGGCCCAGGCGGAACCCACCCCAATGATGAAGATCAACATCATGCCTGCGCCGAGAAGTGCACTGAGGCGAATATAGAGACCGAGAATGAGGATGAGACCGACACCAATCTCTACCCAAGGAAGGACATAGCCCACCGGATTAGCTACCGATACGGGAAGTAACTCATAGGCACGCACGGCCGCGGCGGCTTGATAGGGATGAAGCGCTTTAAGGACACCAGCCACGAGGAGAGCACCACCAAGAATGAGGCGAGCTAGCAGAGCAAGGAGATTGACGCCCGAGTGATGACGAGCGTGGGAGTTAACGCCCACCGACGTGCAAAACCGTGCGCTTTTGTCCATAGCCCATGCTGCGCAACACGAGACCAGCGATTCCGCCCAGTAGGCAAATCACCATACCTATCCAAAAGATCAAAGGTGAGGAAATGACCACGGCGATAGCCGAGACAGTGCTGCCTACCAACATGATGATGACCGCTGTCCAAGCGGCAACAGTTTGGCCGTGGTTATCTTCGTGCTCGGTACTCATCCGTCCGCCTTCTTCCATTGACGATATTTAGGTGAATGTAAGTCATCTTACTAAGAGTTGGGTATTTCTTCCCCCGCTGCAGGCTCCCTCAGCGTCGGGTCCTGACCCTGATCCAGTTGAGCCCACGCATCACCCCGGCGATAGTCATACCTACTGCTGGACTTACTGGACCCAGCAGGTTTACTGCCTCGTCGACGGGACCAGAGTGTCCAGAGTGTCCAGAGTGCGCCTAAACCAAGCGCAGGGGCAGCAAGCGGCAGCGCGCCGCTCGTCCCCCAAAGGCGAACCCCGCCCACCATCAGGAGCACACCCAGCCCCACGCGATAAATCACGGACGATCGCTTCGTCCCACGAAGCAGGTGCGCTCCCCCGTATGACAGGCCGCGCCTTCTTGCTCTACCTGGTAAAGCAATGTGTCCCCATCGCAATCGAGAGAGATCCGTACCACCCGCTGTGTATGGCCGGAAGTGGCACCCTTGGTCCATATTTCTTTTCGGCTGCGACTCCAATACGTCGCCAAACCTTGAGTTTGCGTGAGCTCAAGTGCGCTGGCGTTCACCCAGGCGAGCATGAGTACCTCTCCAGAAGGTGCATCCTGGACGATTGCCGGAACCAGCCCTTCGGAGTTCCATTTAATTTCAGCGGTGGAGAAATCGAAAACAGCCATAGTAGAAGCCTCTCAAAAAAGGAGCGCTCATGCGCGAGATTAAATGCCGAGGCGAGAATTTTCGAAGAGTTGAATATCGTTTGCTGCACCCAAGATCGTCACGTTGACGTTGGTACGTCTCCCTGAAATTCGCAACAAGATGTCGACTTCGTCGCCGCGGATCACCACTTCGCCATTGGCGGGAGTGAGGGCTCCTGCCGGATCAGGACGTACCTTTACCTTTACTCCCCTAGTCATCAATTGCGCGGCTCCGCGAAGAATTCGACGCGCTTCTTGGCGCCCCTCGCCTGGGAGTACTCGGGGCTTCCACTCTGACTGCGCCCGCAACACATCTTCGTGATGGATCAACATTTCAGAGCCATTGACCACGGCATCTAAATAGCGCATGGGATTCCACGCCGGTGGACCACTTTCAAAGAGACGAATATTTGCCTCAAAATCATGAGCTAATTCCAACGTCAATCGTTCAGTGCGCGCGCTCAAAGAGGGGGCCAAGATTCCCAATGCGGCAACTGGCTTACGCTCGCGAAGAACTAAATGAGCGAGCAGGTCTGACGTGCGCCAACCTGCGCACAGAGTGGGAGCAGTTGGGCCGAGCTTGCGGAAGAGCGCTACAAGGGCGATGCGCTCAGTATGCGCTAGTGATTCAGACATAACTCGAGGTTAGAGGAGAAATGCGACTTCAGCGAGTGGTAACACCTGCAGAGCGCAGCGCGTCTTTCACTTCTGCGATGCTCACTTCCCCGAAGTGGAAAATGCTTGCCGCAAGTAGCGCATCAGCCCCGGCATGAGCGGCGTCAACGAAGTGTTCAGCCTTGCCGGCTCCCCCACTAGCAATCAATGGACAAGAAATTCGTTCACGCACCATCGAGATCATTTCAATATCAAAACCGCTCTTTGTGCCATCGGCATCCATGGAATTGAGCAGAATCTCCCCGACTCCCAGTTGCACCGCTTGCGACACCCAGTCGAGGGCATCAATACCCGCGCTCTCCCGACCTCCATGTGTGGTCACTTCAAACCCGCTACGGCTACTAATGTTTCTCCGCGCATCCACCGAGAGCACTAGAACTTGATTCCCAAAACGTTGCGATATTTCTGATATCAATGAAGGTCTCGCGATAGCGGCTGTGTTAATTGAGATTTTGTCAGCTCCGGCCCTTAAAAGCGCATCAACATCATCGACACTGCGAATACCGCCCCCCACGGTGAGTGGAATAAAAAGAGTTTCAGCAGTGCGACGAACAACATCGAGGACTGTGCCTCGATTACCGCTGCTCGCCGTGATATCGAGGAAGGTGAGTTCATCGGCTCCAGCAAGATCGTAGCGACTAGCAAGTTCAACAGGATCGCCTGCATCTTTCAAGTGTGCAAAATTGACACCTTTCACGACTCGACCATTGTCAACATCAAGGCAGGGAATAACGCGGATAGCCAATGTCATCGCGCACCTGCGACTTGCAGCGCCTCTTGAAGAGTAAATGCTCCCGAGTAGAGCGCCTTGCCAATAATCGCGCCTTCGAGCCCCTCGCCCACCAGCGCACGCAACGCGATGACATCGGCAAGTGAGGAGATGCCCCCACTTGCCACCACGGGGCGCGAGGTCACCCTCATGACTTCACGCAGTAATTGGAGATTGGGACCCTGAAGAGTGCCGTCCTTGGAAACGTCTGTCACCACATACCTAGCGCAACCATCTTCATCAAGTCGTGCGAGAGCCTCGAAGATATTGCCCGCATCTTCCGTCCATCCTCGAGTTGCCAGAGTATGTCCGCGCACATCTAACCCCACTGCAATTCGATCACCAAACTCTTCTATGCAGCGCTTAGTCCACTCAGGGTTTTCTAGGGCGGCAGTTCCCAAATTGACGCGTGCACAACCAGAGGCAAGAGCTTCACGTAAGGACGCGTCATCTCGAATACCACCAGTAAGTTCAACCTTGATACCCACTTCACCAATGACTCGGTGCATCAGCGCGCGATTTGATCCGCGACCAAAGGCGGCATCAAGATCGACAAAGTGAATCCACTCCGCTCCTGCTTGCGCGAATGCTGTGGCCGCTTCAAGTGGATCTCCATACACGCTCTTCTCAGAGAGCTCGCCTTGGGTGAGCCTGACAGCTTGACCGTCGACGACGTCGATTGCCGGAAGGAGGATTAATTCATTTCCCATTCTCAATTCCGCCGTTCCACAATGAAAGTGCGGATGAGCGGTAGCAGGAGCAAGGTCAACACAATCCCACCGATTGTGGCTTCTGGGATGAAAAGCCAAATGAAGAAATTAATAATAAGTAGAAAAAATGTCACAAGAAGTGCACGCCTACGTGTGCGGCGCGCAAGAACGCCAGGTTTTTGAGTCGGCGTAAACCGATCCTTGATGCGCGCCTTACGAGCCCTCTTCTCACGTCGCACTTCTTCGCGCTCGGAGGCCGCCGAAATGCGTGCCGAGCGTTCCCGCTCTTGAGCTTCTCGGCGCATCGCGCGTTCCCGACTCATCATTTGCCCCTAGACGGGCTAGAAGAAAATGTATTGATCCAGTTACGCAATAACGCAACACCGGCGGCGCCCGATTTCTCCGGATGGAATTGCGTCGCAGAGAGCGCTCCATTTTCTACTGCGGCAAGGAAACGCTCACCGTGGTGACTCCAGGTAAGAATAGGAGGCGCCATACGTTCTGATGGCGGCAGCTCCCACGCCTTTGCCGCGTAAGAGTGCACGAAATAGAATCGTTCCTCTTCGACTCCTTGAAAAAGTTGCGAGCCTGGCGACGTTTCCACGGTATTCCAGCCCATATGAGGAACTATCGGCGCAATGAGTTCAGTGACTTCGCCTGGCCATTGCGACATTCCTTCAGTGGTAATGCCATGTTCGATACCGCTAGTAAAAAGAATTTGCATACCAACACAGATTGCCAAGACCGGCAACCCACCAGCCAGGCGAGTATCAATCACTTGATCACCATCAACGGATCGCAATCCCTTGACGCACGCATCAAACGCACCAACTCCAGGAAGCACCACACCGTCTGCCGCAAGCAAATCTGCGTGGTTCGAGGTGATTAAGACGTCGGCCCCAGCCGCCATCAATGCGCGCTCGGCGGATCGAATATTTCCTGAGCCGTAGTCAAGAATTGCGACGTTCGGCACGCTCAGAGGGATCCCTTAGTCGATGGTACGCCCACGACTCGATCATCAAGAGCAACGGCATCGCGTAACGCGCGAGCAACCGCTTTGAATTGCGCCTCCACAACGTGATGGGCATTTCGCCCTTCGAGTACGCGCACATGCAAGCACACCCGCGCTTCGGCAACGAAGGATTCCCATATATGTCGCGTCAAGGTGGTGTCGTATGTTCCGATCAACTCCACAATCTCAGGCTCTCGGTGTACTAGATAAGGGCGCCCTGAGAGGTCAACTGCTGCCTGCACGAGACATTCATCAAGGGGTACAAGCGCATCACCAAAGCGACGGATACCAGCCTTATCCCCGAGCGCTTCACGGAGTGCTTGTCCCACGGCTAATGAAGTGTCTTCGACCGTGTGGTGCGCATCAACATGAGTATCACCAGTCGTGGTGACAGTGAGATCAAATCCAGAGTGCTTGCCTAATTGGCCCAGCATGTGATCAAAAAAGGGAACTCCAGTATCGACAGTGACATTGCCGGTCCCATCAATATTCAATTCAACTGTCACGCTTGACTCCTTCGTGACGCGCTCAACTCGTGCTACTCGAGCCATCTCTACCCCTTACTCTCACTGTTGGTATTGGCGCTTTTGGCTTTAAGAATCGCCCGCAACGAATCTAGGAAAATCGTAGTCTCTTCCGCGGTGCCAGCCGTAACCCTGAGCATCCCAGCGAGTCCTACATCTCGAATGAGCACACTTTTGGCGACTAAGTCCTTCCACACCTTTCCGGCATCTCCCAGACCGCCAAAGAGCACAAAGTTGGCATCTGAAAGTTCTGGAGACAACCCCATCACAGTTAATTCAGAGACGATTCGATTCCGCTGCTCTTTAATGCGTTCTACGTTTTCTAAGAGTAGGGAAGCATGTCGGAGCGCGACCAAAGCAATCGATTGCGTATGTGCTCCTAAGTGATACGGCAACCGCACCAACTGGATGGCATCCACCACTGACTCATCGCCGACTAGATATCCCACCCGAGCTCCGGCAAGTCCAAATGCCTTGCTCATGGTTCTAGAGACCACCACATTATTTACGCCAGAAAGGAGAGCAAGGGCACTCTTTGATTTATCTCGCAAGAATTCGCCATAGGCTTCATCTACGACAATCAGCGCAGACGGCATTGCCGCAGCAACAAGAGAAATAATTTTGGGATCAAGCGATGTTCCCGTTGGATTGTTCGGCGATGTAAGGAATACCAAGTGTGCCGAAGCATTCGTTGCCTGCGTCACGATGGAGTCTGCGGTCAAAGAAAAACCTGGGCCACGCACCCCGTCGATCCAGGCGGTTTGTGTGCCGCGAGCAATGTTGGAGTGCATTGAGTAACTGGGAACAAAACCAATTGCCCGTCGATTATTCCCACCAAAGGCCATGAAGATCTGCTGAATGATCTCATTGCTGCCGTTAGCGGCCCAAACCTGCCCAACAGAGAGCTGAGGAGCTCCTTGTGAAGTGAGGTAAGTGGCGAGCGCGCCACGCAATTCGATGGCGTCTCGATCTGGATAGCGATTGAGACCAACCGCTACCTGCGAGATCTCGCGCGCCACATCAGCCACCACCGCATCTGGAAGTGCATATGGATTCTCATTGGTATTTAGTCGGACAGTGACATCTAATTGAGGAGCGCCATAGGGTCGTTCACCTCTGAGGTCGTCTCGAACAGGGAGCCAATCTGGCCACTTATTTTCAGCCATGCAACTGCTCACCGTTCTCAAATCGCGCACTGATCGCTTCCCCATGCGCCGGCAAGTCTTCCGCTCTAGCGAGTGTGATGACAAACTCTCCCACTTCTTGAAGGGCAGCCTTATTGTACTCAATCAAATGCACTCCGCGTAAAAATGTTTGTACTGATAATCCACTCGAATGACAGGCACAACCGCCTGTAGGTAGTACATGGTTGGAGCCTGCACAATAATCTCCCAAAGAGACAGGCGAGTGCGGCCCCACAAAGATGGCTCCAGCATTCTTGACTTGTTCGGCAACTTTACGCGCGTCCTTTGTTTGGATCTCTAAGTGCTCTGCTGCGTAGGCGTCGACGACATCGAGCCCCTGCTTAATATCTCGAACCATGATTATTTTAGATTGAGTTCCCGCCAATGCAGCAGCGATACGTTCGCCATGCTTGGTCCGTGAAACTCGCTGCGCTAAGGCAACTTCGACCGCATCGGCGAGTGCCTCACTTGTGGTCACCAAAACGGCAGCTGCTAACGTGTCGTGCTCGGCTTGGCTTATCAGATCTGCCGCAACATGTTCGGCATCTGCCGAATCATCGGCCAACACGGCGATCTCAGTTGGTCCCGCTTCTGAATCGATACCAACAATGCCGCGCAAATATCTCTTTGCGGCAGCTACATAAACATTTCCAGGACCAGTAACAATATCTACTGGCGCACAACCGTCTTCGTATCCATATGCAAACATGGCAATCGCCTGCGCCCCACCGACTGCATAGACTTCGGTAATTCCAAGAAGTCCACACGCTGCAAGAATTGTGGGATGCGGATAACCACCTTGATCTCGTTGCGGAGGTGAAGCCACCGCGATGCTGGCAACTCCGGCAATTTGAGCGGGCACCACATTCATCACCACACTACTTGGATACACCGCTAATCCTCCGGGAACGTAAAGTCCCACACGTTCGACAGGAATCCATTTCTCAGTGACCGTGCCACCAGCGGCCACTTTTGTGGTGTGCTCTGGGCGACGCTGATCTTCATGCACTATGCGAGCACGACGAATGGACTCGAGGAGCGCTGACCGCACTTCCGGGGCAAGTGCACCCAATGACGCACTGATAACTTCCTGAGGCACGCGCAGGGAGGGAGGCCGTACTCCATCGAATTCCACGCAGAGATCAAAGAGCGCTCCCTCTCCCCCGATAGCAACTCGATCAATGATCGGTTTGACCGTGGAGAGCACGCTCTCGACATCGACTCCGGCGCGTGGCATGAGAGAGCGCAAATGCCCACGATCAGATCGAAGATCCATGCGCAGATCAACTCTCTCCATCGTGTCACCTCCACTACCTTGACGCTGCAACTGCCGGCCTCTTACCTGACTTTTGATGCTGGCTCTTCACGCTCCGACTCCCAGTCTAGATGAGGGCTCAGGATGCGGGATTGCAATTCTCCTCTACCCTCATAAACGTGGATCAAATTCCCCTCTTCCCCCTCTCAGTCCTGCTCGTCCCTGGACTGGTGATGCCGCTTCACATTTTCGAACCGCGCTACCGACAGATGGTGAGCGACCTCATGGCCCTGCCCGCAGAGAACCGCGAATTTGGTCTCATTTCTCTCCACCGCGGTGGAGACGTGTCCCGCGACGGGATTGCCGCAATGGTCCGGACGGGCACAGCTGCCCGCATTGATGAAATCACCGACTTAAGCGATGGCCGAAGCAATATTTCAGCAGTGGGCACTCGTCGGTTTCGTATTTTGGAACTCCTGCCCAGCGATACTTATTTCAAAGCGCGAGTGGAGTGGCTAGCGGAGGATATCACCACAAAAAGTTTCGGATTGGCAGGTGCCACTATGAGGAGTTTCCATCACTACACACAAGTTCTTACAGCGAATGGCTTACCACAAATAGATGCTCCCCATGGGTTACCTGATGACCCAAATCTTATTTCCTACATCGTTGCGACGTCGGCGCTCTTTGACAGCAGAGAAAAGCAAGAGTTGCTAGATTTAGACACTACGGATGAACGGCTTGAAAAATCACGTGAACTTCTCGACCGTGAGCGGAAAATCATTTCCACAATTCCTTCATTACCCGCCTCAGATCTTGCAGATAGCGAAGTCTGCCCGAACTAAGACCTGCACAGATCCACGAATGTCGAATTGGTAGCACGAAGCAAGTCCGCCGGTGAAATCTCGATATCGAAGCCTCTCTTTCCACCGCTCACAAAAATCGTGTCGAAGAGTTGAGCACTCTCATCTATTGCCGTGGGCAAGGCCCTTCGCTGGCCCACTGGCGATATGCCACCTACGACGTAGCCAGAGCTTCGCTCTGCGGAGAGCGGTGAGGCCATCTCGGCTCGTTTGAATCCAAGAGACATCGCCAATTTCTTGAGATCGAGTTTCTCACTCACCGGGATGACGCCGACAATTAATTTCTCCCCCGAGTCCGCAACATTGGCCATCAGTGTTTTGAAAACTCGAGCTGGATCCACACCGAGCGCTGTGGCAGCCTCTAAACCAAATGATTCAGCGCGCGCGTCGTGGTCATAAAAATGATCCACCCAACTGATCGAGAGATCGCTCAAGAGTTTGGTCGCAGAAGTTGCTGGACTCACACCAGACAGCCTGCCCCAAAGAGCGCCTTGAGGTCAGCGCTCAAAGATGGTGTGACCCGAACACGTAAGCCTTCTTCAATCTTTAGGAGCGTGCTCTGTCCGGCACTTTCTAACCGAACTTGCACATCAGTAGTCCCGGGATGAGTTCTGAGGATTTCCTTGAGTCGCTCAACGTTAGGTTGTGTACACAGCGCTACCGGCATAGTGACACAGAGCGGTCCGCGCGCTCCTACAGATATGTCAGGAACTGTCATTTCCATCGCAAAGAGACGGGCCTGCTCTTCGCGTTTGTCCACCCGGCCGCGAATAATGACGATCGAATCTTCTACGAGAGAATTTGCATGTGCGTTATAGGCATTGGAGAAGAAATTAACATCGATGACCCCTTCAAGGTCTTCAAGTGTGACGACGGCCCATGCATCTCCTTTGCGCGAGACCTTGCGCTGAATACTCGTGATAAGACCACCTACCGACACGATCTGCTCGTGGGCAACATCCTCGCCAGCCAATGAACTAATGCTGCGATCCACTTGCCTGGCCAATACATGCTCCACCCCGAGCAGCGGGTGATCTGAAACATAGAGCCCAAGCATCTCTCGTTCGTAAGCGAGCAGGAGCGTCTTCTCCCACTCATCGATCGGGACATCAATGTCCATGCCAACCGGTTGGCTTCCAGCCGGACCCGCCGCGCCGAAGAGGTCAAACTGGCCGATCGCTTCAGCGCGCTTATTTTCCATCACAGAATCGATCGCTTCCATATGCACAGCCATCAAGCCTCGACGAGTATGTCCGAGAGAATCGAATGCCCCCGCTTTAATGAGTGATTCCACGGTCTTCTTACTACACGCTTGCGCATCAGCCTTGGCGAGGTAATCGCCAAAGTTAGCAAATCTTCCCTTTTCATTGCGCGCACCCACGATAGAAGCCACGACGCCCGCGCCTACGTTTCGCACCGCAGCAAGTCCAAAGCGAATATCGGTATCACGCGGTGTAAATTCAGCGTCCGACTCGTTGACATCCGGCGGGAGAACTTTGATACCCATTCGACGGCATTCATTCAAATAGAGAGCACTCTTATCTTTGTCATCACGCACACTGGTTAATAAAGCTGCCATGTATTCAGCAGGAAAATTCGCTTTGAGGTAAGCGGTCCAGTAAGAGACAAGCCCATAACCAGCTGCGTGTGATTTATTGAATGCGTAATCTGCGAAGGGAACGAGAGTGTCCCAAAGTTTCTTAATCGTTTTCTCTGAATACTTATTGGCGATCATTCCATCCCGAAAAGGAACGTACTCCTTATCGAGGATTTCGGCCTTCTTCTTACCCATGGCTTTGCGAAGAAGATCTGCGGCTCCGAGGGAGTAGCCAGCGAGCCTCTGAGCCAACCGGATAACTTGCTCTTGATAGACAATTAAGCCATAAGTGTCCCCCAAGACTTCATGAAGTGCTTCCGCGGCTTCTTCAACAAGAGGTTGGACTGGCTTTCGATTGTTCTTTCGATCAGCGTAATCATTATGTGCATTCGCCCCCATGGGCCCCGGTCTATAAAGGGCCAGGACGGCCGTGATATCTTCAAAGGAATCTGGTGCTAAAGATCGAAGCAATGCACGCATCGGACCGCCATCGAGTTGGAAGACGCCAAGCGTGTCTCCTCGCGAGAGCAACTCGTAGGTTTTTAAATCTGTAAGTGCCAATTCTTCGAGGACCACTACTTCTCCGCGGTTGGCTTTTATGTTGAGTAAGCAATCGTCGAGCACAGTGAGATTTCGTAAACCTAAGAAATCCATCTTGAGCAATCCGAGCGCTTCGCATGCACCCATATCGAACTGAGTGATAATCGAGCCATCTGCTTCTCGTTGATGCACCGGAATAATATCCATCAAAGGCGTCTTACTTAAGATCACGCCAGCTGCGTGCACGCCCCACTGGCGCTTGAGCCCCTCGATTCCTCGAGCAGTATCGACCACACGGCGAACATCAGGGTCGGACTCATAGACCGCACGAAACTCACCCGCCTCTGAATACCGTTCGTGTCCGGGATCAAAGATGCCCTTGAGGGGGATGTCCTTGCCCATGATTGAGGGCGGCAAGATCTTCGTGACTCGATCCCCCATAGCAAAGGGATAGCCGAGGACACGTGCGGAATCCTTAATCGCTTGCTTTGCCTTAATCGTGCCGTAGGTGATGATCTGCGCAACATGCGTACTTCCGTACCTGTCTGTTGCATATCGAATCATTTCGCTACGACGACGTTCGTCGAAGTCAATATCGATGTCCGGCATAGAGACACGTTCTGGGTTGAGGAAACGCTCAAAGAGCAAGCCGTAGGGAATGGGATCAATCTCAGTAATGCGCAACGCCCACGCAACCACGGCGCCGGCAGCTGAGCCACGACCGGGACCCACACGGATGCCATTCTTGCGAGCGTGCGCGATGAGATCGGCGACTACCAGGAAGTAGCCAGGGAAACCCATCTGCTTAATAACTGAGAGTTCAAAAGCAGCACGCTCTAAATACTCTTGAGGGGCCCCGTTTGAAAAACGATACGCGAGCCCCAGCGCCACTTCTTTCTCAAGCCAAGAATCCTCGGACTCCCCTTCTGGAACAGGGAAATTCGGCATGAGATTGGCGCCTTCATTAAATGAAATATCGCATCTTTCAGCAATGGCCAACGTAGCGTCGCAAGCGTCTGGGAAGTCGCGGAAGATGTGGCGCATCTCTTCGGGCGATTTCAAATAAAACTCGGTACCTTCGAACTTGAATCGCTTCGGGTCCGCCAAGTTCGAACCTGATTGAACGCATAGCAGAATTTCGTGAGCGTAAGAATCTTCTTGCGCCGTGTAATGCAAATCATTTGTGGCCACGAGAGGAATCTTGAGATCTTTCGCGAGCGCCAATAAGTCATCATTGACTCGCTTTTCGATTTCTAATCCGTGATCCATGATTTCGCAGAAGTAATTACCTTCCCCGAATATGTCGCGGAAATCAGCAGCCGCCTTCTTGGCGCCGGCCTTATCTCCCATGCGCAGCCTGGTTTGCACTTCGCCACCGGGACAACCTGTGGTCGCAATCAATCCTTTACTGAAACGAGAAAGTAATTCACGATCCATGCGTGGCTTGTAATACTGTCCTTCAAGCGAAGCTAGCGAAGAAAGTTTGAAGAGATTATGCAGACCCTCGTTGTTCTCTGAAAGTATCGTGAGGTGCGTGTAAGCACCGCCACCCGAAACATCGTCTTCGCCGCCTTGAGCCCATTTCACTTTCTTGCGATCAAAGCGACTCTCCGGCGCCAAGTAAGCCTCAATGCCGATGATCGGATTTACCCCCGATGCTTTGGCTTGTTTATAAAAGTCATAAGCCCCAAAGACATTCCCGTGGTCAGTCATGGCCAAGGCAGGCATCCCCATCCGGGCGCTAGCCTCGAAAAGTTCGGTCAGCCGAGCCGCCCCATCGAGCATGGAGTACTCGGTGTGGACGTGAAGGTGAGCAAAAGAGGACACGACTAGGCAGGGTAGTCCTCTTCGCTACTGCTCACTTCGCAGGCGCGCGAGTCCACCCTCGAGGTCGGGCGGATAGGGAGTACTGAAGCGCACCAACACGCCGCTCGTGGGGTGTTCAAACTCCAATTCGCAGGCGTGTAGCCATTGGCGCGCGAGGCCTAGACGATCGGCCAGGGTGGGATCGGCCCCATAGGTAATGTCCCCCACGCACGGGTGGCGCAGGGCTGACATGTGGACCCGAATCTGGTGGGTACGTCCGGTCTCCAGATGAATCTCAAGTAGAGAGGCAGCTGGGAAAGCTTCCATCGTCTCGTAATGCGTGATGCTTTCGCGCCCACCTTCCATCACAGTAAAACGCCAATCATCTTTGGGGTGGCGACCAATAGGAGCATCCACTGTGCCCCGACTTGGATCAGGATGACCTTGGACGAGTGCATGATAAATCTTGGTCACTGTACGTTGGCGGAAAGCATCCTTGAGTCGGGAGTACCCGATCTCAGATTTCGCGATCACCATCAGACCACTGGTGCCTACATCTAGGCGTTGCACGATTCCTCGGCGTTCCGCAGCCCCAGAAGTGGTGATGGAAACACCTAAGGCTGCCAAACCACCCAATACATTCGTCCCGCTCCATCCCACACTGGGATGAGCCGCCACACCAGCGGGCTTGTCGACGACAACGAAATGGTCATCTTGAAAGACGATTGCCAGGTCAGGAATTACTTGCGGTGTGATTGAAAGTTCTTGAACAGTTTCCGGTATGAGCACGTCAATCACCATGTCGGTAGAGAGTCGATCTGATTTTCCGAGTCGAGCCCCATTTCGAGCCAACGTGATTCCACCTTCGGCAAGGACCTCAGCTGCGCGCGTACGCGAGAGACCAAGCAGACGCGAAATTCCCGAATCGACCCGCTCACCATCAAGGCCGGCAGGAATCACTATTCGTCTTTGATCAGGCATCTATTCGCTTTCGGTGGAAGAGTGCAGAAATAACAATGATGCTCGCCGCAATTACTACGGCGGAGTCGGCAACATTAAAGATGGGCCAGTGGGGTAACTCAATCCAGTCGACAACGTGACCTTTCATGCCGCCGGGTGAGCGAAAAATCCGATCGCCCAGATTGCCCAAGACACCACCAAGTATGAGCGACATCGGTAACCAAAGTTCTCTGCTACGTCCTCCAAAGAGTGCGATCGCTACTCCCACTATGAGCGAAAAGAGTGCAAAGTAGAGGGTGCTCCCCAGACCCATACTGAACGCTGCACCGGAATTACGCACATACGTGAACTTCAGTAGCCCAGGAATCGCTTGCACTTGATGGCCATCAGAGAGAGCAGAGACGGCCCACACTTTGGTTGCCTGATCGAGCAGAAGAATGGCCAACGCAATGAACCAGCCTGCACGACGCAACGGAGCAGCGGCGGCGTAAATCTTGCGGAACATAGGCTAAGTCTCTCAGGCTTCCCCCAGTCATCATAACTAAGCCCGATAATTCGGAGAATATAAGTTGTGGCCACCGATTAAACGGCATATTCTCGCAATTATGACCGCTTTCAAGCGATTAGCCATCTGGCCAAGTTTGCTCTTGATCACCAGCCTTCTCACGGCCCCTTCCTCTTACGCGCTCCCCGGGAAGTGCAGCGGTGGGGCCGCCCTCGTCGAAGGCGTCCGCTATACCTGTGTGGCAAAAAAATGGCAGGTGACCACATTGCGAGGGACCCTGGTGGTTTTAGCCGCTTCTAGTTTGACCGACGTGGCAGTAGATCTTGAGAGAGCATTCAAGCGGATCTATCCTCAGGCTGATCTCATCTTCTCTTTCGGTGGATCTGGCACATTAGCTCAGCAAGCTATTAACGGAGTACCTGCAGATCTCTTTCTCTCAGCAGGCCCTGCGCCGATGAAGCTCGTCGCCGAGAAGGGTGCGCTGGCAGGTTTCGCGCGCGATTTTGCTACCAACTCACTTGTTATTGCAGTACCAAAAGAGAACCCGTTAAAGATCTCGTCCCTAAGCGATTTCTCTCGATCCAAAATAGCAATCTGCGCACCTGAGGTTCCTTGTGGCGTGCTAGCCCAAAATATAGCAAGGGTTGCGAAAATTTCCCTTAAACCGGTAACTCTCGAATTAAACGTAAAGTCTGTTGAAGCAAAAATTCTGCTGGGAGAAGTTGACGCAGGACTCATTTACCGTACGGATGTGATTTCAAGCTCGAGATTGCTAGGGATTGAAATTCCAGAGGCGGTGAATTTGAAAACTATTTATAGCATTGCTCCACTACCCAGCAAAAAATCAAATATGAACACGCGGGATGCCTTTATTGATTTCCTACTTTCAAATAAAGGAAAATCACTTCTCTCTCAGGCCGGATTCGCGCAGCCTTAACGACGCTCTTCTCGCTGCTTGCAGACCATACACATGGTGGCGCGTGGAAACGCCTGAAGACGAGCCTTGCCGATGGGATTCCCGCAGAGTTCACAGACCCCATAGGTACCATCCGTGATTCGCGCCAATGCTCTCTCGCATTGCACCACCATGTCACGATTGTTGTTGAGTAAAGAGAGCTCGTGTTCACGTTCGAATGTCTTCGTCCCAGCATCAGCTTGATCATCGCCTGCGCCATCACCTGAATCCCGCAGAAGATCATTAATTTCAATTTCTGCTGCAGTTAACTCTGCACGTAGGCGCACAAGTTCTTTTTCGAGCTCTTTCTTAATTTCATTTAATTCACTCTTCGTCCAAGCACCTTCGCCCTCTTTCACAACTAAAGGCTCTGGCGCCCCTCTGAGTGGTTTAAGCGTGGTGCCACCCTTCTTCTTCGCTGGCTTTGCACTGGGAAGCATCACCAAGCGTGGGGCCACAATTCCATGCGGAAGTTCATTCTCGCTCTTTGCTGCAGTTTTCTCCGGAGCGGCCGGTGGAAGTACCTTCTTCGCGGGGGCTTCTTTTTTCACAAGCTCTTTCGCTGGCGCAGCCTTCTTTACCGGCGCAGCCGTCTTCACTGGCGCAGCCTTCTTTACCGGCGCAGACTTCTTTACCGGCACAGCCTTCTTTACCGGCACAGCCTTCTTTACCGGCACAGCCTTCTTTACCGGC
>JBAXIG010000016.1:0-25776 GCA_037138535.1 Actinomycetes bacterium | reverse complement strand
AGCGCTGAGCTTGCGGTGCGCTTAAGTCCAGCAGCGCTGAGCTTGCGGTGCGCTTGAGTCCAGCAGCGTTAGAGAGTTTTAATTTTCCGCAAAACGATGGTTCGAGCAGCACGATCGTGGAGCCCACGTCCGTCACGGTCATAGATCACTGCAGGTATCGCTATGAAGAGCAGTAGCGAGCGAATTACCACGGCAATAGGTGAGAGCCGCCCACCATCGACGGGGCGCACTTCGATACGGAAGAGGCGTTGGCCGGCGCTTGCCCCTTGGAGCATGGTGAGCACCAGAATCTCGGCGTAGAAGATCACCAAGGAAGTGAGCCCGCCCCAGACTCGGGTAACGAAGGCACCGATCAGTAGGCAACTGAGCCAATCGACGATAAGCGCGGCCAACCGCAGACCCATGGGAGCCACCGAGCCAGCACCCTTTTCAGGGAGACCCAAGCGCTCACCGGGAAAGCCCAGAACCAAGGGGCTCACCGTGCGGGAGCCACCGAGCCAGCCTCCAATAATGCGTCGACGTTCATCAGACATGGGGTCAGCCTACCCGGAGCGTGCTCAAATGCCGGTCGAACGTTAACACGGGCGAAACACGTGGGTCACGGTGGGATAACGAAGGAGCCCTATGTTCATCACATCGGAAAGGGCCAAGAGCGCCCCGAAGGATTAGCGAAGGGGAACGAATATGTTAAAACATGGCGATCTGAAGAACTCCACAGATGTACTTAAGTACATCAAAGATAATGGTGTCGCTCTCGTAGATGTGCGCTTCACCGATCTTCCAGGTGTGCAACAACACTTCAACGTGCCAGCAGCATCATTTGATGAAGCAGTATTTACTGACGGATTGATGTTCGACGGATCTTCTATCCGCGGCTTCCAATCAATTCATGAGTCAGATATGAAGTTGCTTCCTGCTCCAGAGACCGCCTTCATCGATCCCTTCCGCAAAGAGAAGACTCTCGTTCTCAACTTCTCAGTGCACAACCCACTGACCGATGAGCCTTACTCACGCGATCCACGCAATGTTGCAGCCAAAGCTGAGGCTTACCTAGCCGGTACCGGCATCGCTGACACCGCATTCTTTGCCCCTGAAGCAGAGTTCTACGTCTTCGATGACATTCGCTTTGAAACCAAGCAGAACGGTTCGTTCTACGAAATCGATTCCATTGAAGGTGCTTGGAATACTGGTCGCAAGGAAGAGGGTGGCAACCTCGGTTACAAGACTCGTTACAAGGGTGGCTATTTCCCTGTCTCCCCCACCGATCAAATGGCAGACCTTCGCGACACCATGGTCATGAAACTTGGCGAAGTTGGCCTCGATGTAGAGCGTTCACACCATGAGGTAGGTACCGCTGGTCAGATGGAAATCAACTACCGCTTCAACTCTTTGACGCGAGCTGCTGATGAAATAATGCTCTTTAAGTACATCATCAAGAACGTTGCTTGGCAGGCGGGCAAGACTGCAACCTTTATGCCAAAGCCACTCTTCGGTGATAACGGGTCCGGTATGCACGTTCACCAATCACTTTGGACAAACGGCAAGCCACTCTTCTACGACGAGAAGGGCTACGGCGGACTCTCCGACATGGCTCGTTGGTACATCGGCGGTATCTTGAAGCACGCTCCATCGCTGCTCGCCTTCACCAACCCCACCGTCAACTCTTACCATCGCTTGGTTCCAGGCTACGAAGCCCCGGTGAATCTCGTGTACTCCGCACGTAACCGTTCTGCGTGCATCCGCATTCCGATCACCGGAAGCAACCCCAAGGCAAAGCGCATCGAATTCCGTTGCCCCGATCCGTCAAGCAACCCATACCTCGCCTTCGCTGCCATGCTCATGGCCGGCCTTGACGGAGTGAAGAAGAAGATCGAGCCACCACAACCAGTGGATAAGGATCTCTACGAGTTGCCACCAGAAGAGGCCGCGCTCGTGCCACAAGTTCCTGGATCACTTCCAGAGGTACTCGATAACCTCGAGCGCGATCACGCATTCCTCACCGAGGGCGGCGTCTTCACGCAAGATCTCATCGAGACGTGGATCGATTACAAGCGCAGCGCTGAAGTTGATTACGTGCGCTTACGTCCACATCCAGCCGAGTTCGAGCTCTACTACGACATCTAAACCAGCATTTTCTAAGAAAGCCCCTCGCTTCGGCGGGGGGCTTTCTTCGTTCACCTCTAAGGGTTGGACACTACAGAAGTAGCGCGTCCCACAACGAGACGATGCATCACCATTCCGGTGATGGCAAACATCACTGCCATGTAGATCCAGCCCAACTGTCCAAGACCTATTGCCATCGCGGTCACGAACGCGGGACCAAAAGTTCCACCTAATCCCCAGCTCAGTGAAAAAACACCTTGATATTGCCCTTGATGTTTTTCATCGGCCATACCAAAACCAATACTCCACGAACCCACCGACCCAACAAGTTCGCCATAAACGTGTACGCACATCGCAACGACCAGGAGCACACATGCCATCACCACGGAGCGCCCAGCAGAAAGTGCATATAACAAGCAAGAGAGTGCCACCGCGAATCCTGCGCGCCTAAAGAGCAGCGATCCACGCTTCAAATCCCCGGATCCGCGGCTGACGCGTACTTGGAAGATGATGACAGCGATGGTGTTCACCAACATGATCACCGATACCCACCAGCGCGGAGCAGATGTCTCTTTCACTACCCAGAGCGGAATAGCCACGCTCTGCAGCACGAAGTGCAGCGACATGATGCCGTTGAGCACTGTAGCTCCAAGATATTTGCGATTTCTTAGAGCTTGGAACCCAAACGGCTCGCCGCGTTCAACTGTGGGGGCGATGTATGGCAACTTCATGAAGAAGTAACTAGCGAGCAGATAGGTGAGCGCATCCAGGAGCAACATAATCTGGTAGCCCTGCCTAGTATTGAAAGCCAACGCAATTCCCGCAAATACCGTTCCGATAGCAATGCCCAGATTCGTCACGGACCGAGTAAAGGCGCGAATGCGCACGCGCTCTTCGGGCGAACCCATCTTGGAGATGGTTGCCATCCTCATCGTCTGCCCGATGGTGCCAAAAATGCCCATAGCAATGTTGATCAGTAGGAATGGAACGTAGGTATCGACGAAATAGAGCAACGAAAGAAGTAGCCCCTCAATCGCCAGCGCGGCTGCACCAATATTTCGTGGGCCAAGTCGATCAGCGAGATGCCCTGCTGGCACGCTAAAGAGCAGTGAGATTCCGCCAGCAATCGAAAGAGCGAGCGCCACTTTGGCTGGAGAGAGCCCAATGATGAGCGTGAAGTAAATGACTTCCACGGTACGGAAAAGGCCATTGCCGATGGTATTTACGAGCGTTGACGTGCTGAGAGTCCGAATCGCTGGATCAGTCGGGATGGCGGCTTCCCGCAACCGCTGGATTCGGGTTTTTTCCATTTCATGAGTCTATCTAGGCACCCAGAGCCTTGAGTTCCTTTATAGACTCACGATATGAGCGACTTCACTCCCGCAATTGATCAGATTGCTATGGTCCATCAGGGAAAAAAGGATGCGCACGAGCTCACCATCGAGGCACTATCCCACATCGATGCGATCGATCGAAATGGCTATCAACTCAATTCAATTCTCGCGCTTTCCTTTGATGCACTAGAAAACTCAGAGAAAATTAATCCGGCACTTCCACTCGCCGGAATTCCGATTGTCATCAAAGACAATGTCGAAGCCGTTGGACTACCCGCAAGTGCGGGATCACTTGCGCTACGTGATTTCCCTGTCAAAGAAGATTCCACTATCGCCCGACGCCTGCGCAAAGCAGGGGCGAACATCATCGGCGCTACCAATCTTTCGGAGTGGGCAAACATTCGCTCCCCTGGCTCTACTAGTGGTTGGTCTGCACTCGGCGGCCTCACGGCAAATCCATGGAAACATCCACACTCTGCCGGCGGCTCATCATCAGGATCAGGCGCCGTAATCGCCGCTGGACTCGTGGCACTTGCCGTCGGCAGCGAAACAGATGGTTCCATCGTCTGCCCCGCATCACTCAATGGTTGCGTAGGAATCAAACCGACCGTCGGATCCATTCCGCGCGATGGCATGGTCCCCATCAGTTCAAGCCAAGATTCACCTGGCCCCATGGCGCGCACCGTTGCTGATACCGCACTGCTGCTCGAAGTAATGATGAGTGCACGTGGCTTTGTTGACGCAGCCGCCAGCAACTTCTCCCCCACCATTGGTTTTGTTAAGTCGTGGACCACAAATCACGATGGCACGAACGCACTTCTGATGGACGCGGTATCGAAACTCAGCTCAGCTGGGCTCACGATCGTAGAAATTGATGCACCCACGCCTGATGATTCAGTCGGGCTCGATGAATTTCACGTACTCCTCCATGAGCTCTTCGATGATTTGGGCGAGTACCTCACAAAACGGTGTGGCGGCTCACCTCAATCTCTTGCTGACGTAGTGGCTTTCAATAATGCGAATTCGACTACTGAACTCCAACACTTCGGTCAGGAGTACTTCGACCTCGCACTCGAGCTCGGTGGTCGCGGACACGAGTATCTTGCAAAGCGCACACGTAATCTCGATTGGGCCACTTCGATGCTCAACAAAGCCTTCACTGGAGTGGATGTACTCATTGGTGCCACATACGCCCCGGCTTGGATGAGCAATCTTGGGGGAAGCGATGACCATAGTGGCGCGAGCTGGATCACCACCGCGCCATCCATTACTGGCGATCCTGTCGGCTGCTTGCCTATGGGCATTACTGAAGGACTCCCAGTAGGTCTTGGGATTGTGGCGCCGGCCTATGAGGAAGAAGTATTGGTGGCATCGATGGCGCGCATTGAAAAGGTGTTAGACATCGGAATTTTGCAACCAAGCTTTCTCCGGTGAGCCATTATCCGAAGTGGGCCACTGAAGAAGTTGTCATCTCACCGTATTCCGAGCAATGGCCCCTCGCGGCGCATGAACTCATCGCTGAACTCTCTACCGTTTTTGGAATCGATGCACTTGCGATCGAACATATCGGGTCAACTTCTATTCCAGGTTTAGCTGCTAAACCCATCATCGACATCATGGTGGCGATGAGGGATTTCGACACCATCGATCGAAGCGCGCTAGCACTCTCACAGGCGCACGGCTCATGGCACCTTGTTCCGGCAGCACTCGACGAACGGCCGTGGCGTCGCTTCATGGTGAAGGTGGTGAGCGATCATCGCTTCGCCCACCTCCACCTGGTACCTGAAGGTCAGCTACGGTGGAGCGAGCACCTCGCGTTCAGAGAGGCCCTCCGTGCTGACCGGGCCCTAGTGGCCCAGTACGCGGCGATAAAACGTGATCTCGCCGAAGCACATCGAGAGGACCGCGAGGCGTACACCGAAGGCAAAGCAGATTACATTCGATTCGTACTCGAAATGGTAAATTAGTCACTTAATTTCACACTAGGTTGGGGATTATGAAGAGTGTTATTGCAGAGAACTTAGTCAAGACCTACAACAAGGGCAGCGTGCGCGCGCTCGACGGATTAAGCCTTGAAGTGGAAGAAGGCACCGTCCTTGGCGTGCTAGGTCCGAACGGCGCCGGCAAAACCACCACCGTGCGCATCCTTGCCACTCTCCTCAACCCTGATTCTGGCCATGCATCTGTAGGGGGCATCGACGTTCTCAAATCCCCCAGTGAAGTACGGAAGATTATTGGTCTCTCCGGACAGTACGCAGCGGTAGATGAAACACTGACTGGCTGGGATAACTTAGTGATGTTTGGCCGTCTCTATCACTTAAATGCCAACGCTGCGAAAGTACGAGCCGAGGAACTCCTCGAACAGTTTTCACTCAGCGAAAGCGGCAAGCGTCCGATCCGTACTTACTCCGGTGGTATGCGTCGCCGCCTCGACCTTGCGGCATCTTTGATTGTGAAACCTAAGGTCCTCTTCCTCGATGAACCCACCACCGGCCTAGACCCCCGTGGTCGCCAAGAAATGTGGGGCGTGATCGATGAACTCGTAAAAGGTGGCGTGACGATCCTGCTCACTACGCAATACCTCGAAGAAGCCGATCAGCTCGCTGACGAGATTGCAGTTATCGACCATGGCAAGGTCATCGCGCGCGGCACTTCTGATCAACTCAAGTTGCAAGTCGGTGGCGAGCGGCTAGAAATCATCGTCGAGAATCAGCACCTCAACGCCACTAACGAAATTGTTGCGCGCATTAGCGGCAGCGCAACCAGCATGGATGAAGGCATGCGCCAAGTCTCCGCGCCAGTCACCACTGGAAGCAAGGCGCTCATTGAGGCTGCGCGTGCGCTTGACGAAGCTGGCATCCACCCGCTCGATATCGGATTGAAGCGCCCCTCTCTTGACGATGTATTCCTCTCACTCACAGGCCACATAGCAGAAGAGAAGAAAGAGGAAGAGCCCACCGACCCTCGCGAGAAGCGTCGAAGAATGAAAGAAGCGAAGAAGGGATCAAAGAAATGACCGCCATCACCGACGCGCTTGTCATCATGAAGCGCCAATTGCTTCAACTTGTGCGCGTTCCTGAAGTCTTGATCTTCTCCACCATCCAACCCGTGATGTTCGTACTGCTCTTTCGTTATGTCTTTGGAGGTTCTATCAGTTCTGGGCAACCTGGCGGATACGTGCAACTGCTCATGCCCGGTATCTTCGTACAAACCGTGGCATTCACCCTCGCCGGAACGGCCGTGGGGCTGGCCGCCGATATGCAAAAAGGATTGATAGATCGTTTCCGCTCTCTCCCCATCTCGCGCGGCGCGGTCGTTTTCGGTCGTACCCTGGGAGATGCCGCGCTCAACGTTGTTGTCCTCGGAGTCATGGGCGTCGCTGGATTCCTTGTGGGATGGCGTCCAAGCTCGGGATTCGTGCACATCGTCTTTGGATTTCTCTTCTTACTCGTCTTTGGTTTTGCCATGTCATGGATTGGCGTGATCATCGGGCTTTCAGTTCGCGAAGAGCGGGTGGCTCAGAACCTGGTCTTCATCTCGGTCTTTCCACTGACCTTCCTCTCCAACGCCTTCGCCCCGACGACGGGAATGCCCAAGGCGCTGCAATACTTTGCGGAGTGGAACCCGGTTTCAACGATGGTGGCAGCCTGCCGCGAACTCTTCGGGCTTAAGAACGAATTTGGCGCCACTGCTGGATCATTTCCCAGCACACATCCGCTTGCTATGTCGTTGATCTACATGGTGTTAATCATGGCCGTGTTCATGCCCATCAGTATTCGCAAGTACATCAAAGCGGCTAACAAATAGGGTATGAAAAGGCTCACCCACTTTGGACACCCTCTGTTCACTTTTTAGACAGGTGTGCGAGAGTATTCGTTAACTTCTTCACGGAATCTTGCTCTCATGACAATACATTCACGAAAGAAGTTTCATCTCACCACTATCGCATTCGCCCTCGTCGCTACTTCTCTCTCCGGAGTAGCAGCCCACGCGGCCACGAAGCCAACCACGACTAAGCCAGTGACTAAGCCAGTAACCAAACCTGTTACTACTAAGCCTGTAGCACAGCCAGTCACGACCACAACGCCTGCACCGACTCCAGTAGTCACGCAAGCTCCGGTCTCCAACGTCTTCTCGATCGCCCTCATTGGCGACATGCCTTATGACGCACTTGGAGTAACCCAAGTTCCCTACGTGATCAACGAGATCAACGCCAGCAAGGTTGATTTCACACTCTTCGGTGGAGACACCATGTCAGGCAAGGGCGACAAGTGCACGGATGAGGCTTACCCCGCACTCAAGACAAACTTCTTCAATAAATTCGGTAAGCAAATCTTCTACACCGTCGGGGATAACGAATGGGTTGACTGTGATCGACCAGTCAAGGGAGCCTACGATCCTGCGACTCGTTTAGCGTTGATCCGCTCTACCTACTTTGGATCCGCTGGTTCATACATCAACCTCGGAAGTAGCACTCTCAACGTCTCAGGAAGCACCACACCAGTGACGGTTCTTCATGATCCTGTGTACCCAGAAATGCAAATGTTTACCTACAAAGACATCACTGTGATCATTCCGCACATTCCAGGCTCTGCAAATAATGCTGCTGTAGACGGAGTGAAGTGCAAGGTGTACAACGACTTGACGAAAGACGGCGATGCGGCCGAGTTCACCGCTCGCGATGCGGCAAACGTAGCCTGGATCAACAAGGGTTTTGGGAAGGCCTACACCGATAAGGCAATCGGCGTAATCGTCCTCATTCAGGCCAACATGGACTGGGAGGGTTACCTCGCAGGTCAAGCAATGCCTAATACTGAATGCACCTCGGCAGCATACGATGCTGATAAGCAAGCGTTGCTCACTAATACTCTCCAATTCAAGAAGCCAGTTTTGCTCCAAAATGGTGACGAGCACTGGTTCCAACTAGATATGCCAATGAATGAAACTGCTGGCAAGCTTGTGCAAAAGGACAAGGGTCTCCTCGTGGAGAACTTCACCCGAGTACAAACCTTCGGATCAGCTTTCAATCACTGGGTTGAGCTCGTAGTTGACCCAAGCTCTTCATCACTGTGGTCCTTCAAGACCCACATTGTTAAAGAAAACATGGCTAATCACGGCTAAATAGAACAGTAGAAATGTTGAAGGCCTGGCGCATGCGCCAGGCCTTCAACATTTAATACAAAATTACTTAAAGCCCTTCTTGGCCTGTTCGCGCATTGCTACCCGAGTAGGTTCACCCGAGGCCCACCACAATCCAAATGCAGGCACCATGGCAAGTGGAAAGAGAGCCACGCTTACTGCGCTTGTGCGATTAAAAGCGTTGATGATGGCAGTGAGGGCGAAAATGATGGCAAAGAGTCGCACGGTCTTGTCTGGTCGGAAGAGTACACGGACCGCGCCAAGTGCCATCACGATAGCCGAAGCGCTCACGAGCCGATCTGTAGCAGGCATATGATCGACACGGCTACCTAGCGGGATGCCAGCAAGAACGCTCAGTTGTACCAAGATAAAAAGAATGAGAACTAAGAGCGTAATTCTTTTCATAGTATTCCTTAATTCGCTCTGCCGTAGTCGTCTTCAAAACGTTCAATGTCATCCTCGTCGAAGGACGTTCCCGTTTGCACTTCCACAAAGACCACTTCGTCGGTAGGCGCTGAGATCCGATGCTTAGCCATGATGGGAATATCGATGCTCTCCCCCGGCCCAAGGGTGCTTGTTACATCGTCAACAGTTACTTCGGCGTGACCAGAAATGATCATCCAATGCTCAGCCCGAAACTGGTGGCGCTGATAGGAGAGGCGCTTGCCCGGGTTAACCCAGACACACTTCACCTGATGGTGAGTATCGCTCTGCAATACCTCGTAATGGCCCCAGGGGCGCACGTTCTCGCTCGTCACCACTCCACTCTATGGGAAAAGGAGCGTAATAAGGCGGAAAATGAGGCGAGCGGTAGGCTCGTCTCGATGAATACTTCCACCGAAAAGCCGGCCACAACTGCCTCTGCAGTGGCCTCCACCGTGCCCTTACCGACCCCGCGCCTGCGCGGAGTGATCCATCTGGTCATGTCCCCACTCGCCCTGGTAGCCGGCCTCACCTTAGTGACCTTGGCCGCCACATTTCGTGGCCGCATCGCCGGCGCTCTCTACACACTCACCGCAGTCCTGCTCTTCACCTGCAGCGCGCTTTACCACCGCGGTAAGTGGAGTCCAGAGGTAAAGGCAGTCTGGCGCCGCATCGACCACGCCAACATCCCTATCTTGATTGCTGGTACATACACACCCTTTGCACTCTTCTTGCTTACCAAGACAAGTTCCATCGTCATGCTCTGCGTCGTGTGGGGTGGGGCAATCGCTGCAGCCGTTTTCCGCGTCCTTTGGATGAACGCTCCGCGCTGGCTCTACGTTCCGGTGTACATCGCGTTAGGTTGGGTCGCCGTCATCTACATGCCCACCTTCTGGCAACGAGGCGGCGTACTCGTTTGTGTACTCATCATTCTCGGTGGCGTCTTATATTCAGTGGGCGGAATTTTTTATGCACTCAAAAAACCAAACATCTCTATCAAGTGGTTTGGCTTCCACGAGCTCTTCCACGCTCTTACTGCCGCTGCATTCATCGTGCAATTTATTGCCGCCCTACTTGTGATTCTCTCTCCATCTCTCTAACTCGAGGAATGAACATGACACATCGATCAGCCATCTTCGCGCTTGCCGACAAGTACATCGATGAACTGGCGGCAATCAATCCCATTACGGCCACTAATTTGGGCATCTCGGGGCATGACGACAAGTTACCTGACTACTCACTCGCCGGAAGTCAATCCCAAGCAGATCATTTTCGAAATACTTTGATCACCCTGAAAGACCTCACCCCGATTGATGAAATAGACAGAATTTCTGCTGAGGTCTTTAGGGAGAGACTTGAATCATCACTTGGCCTCTACGAGTCAATGGAGATGCAACGTGTCATTTGCGCGCTCGCATCACCTGCCTCAGACGTTCGCCAAGTCTTTGAAATGATGGACACCTCAACCCCTGATGCGGTTTCAGTCATCATTGCTCGTCTCCATGCGATACCTCAAGCATTCGGTTCATGGCGAGAGAGTTTGCGTGACCTACACCGTGACGGCATGGTAGGCGCGCGTCGGCAAGTTCTCTCGGTCGCAGAGCAAGTAGGTGCCCATGGAGCGACTGGATATCGAGCATTCGCATCCAATATCAATGCCGGCCCTTTGCAAGCCCAACTTGATCAAGCAATTGAAATCGCCTCGGAGAGTGCAACCTCGCTTGCGAACTGGTTGCACGATGAATATGCCACCCTCTCTTCACCCGTGGACGCCTACGGCGAGGAGCGCTACGCCCCCTGGGCTCGGTACTACACGGGATCCAAGCTCAATCTTCGTGACACTTACGAATGGGGGCTCGCTGATCTGGCAGCCATCAACGAGCGAATGTGGAAAGTGGCCGCTCGCGTAGCGCCGCATGCTAAATCTCTCGCTGATGTGGCCATGCATCTAGATCGCGATCCAAAGTATGCGCTGCACGGAACAGATGAACTACTCACTTATCTGCGTAACTTCACAGATAGTGCGATCGAGCGCATGGACGGAACTCATTTCGATATCGATGATCGGATTAGGTTCTGCGACGTGCGCCTTGCTCCAGAAGGTTCCGCAGCAGCTGCCTACTACATGCCGCCGAGTGAAGATCTCTCCCGTCCCGGCACCACCTGGTATCCGACAATGGGGATGCATGAATTCACCTCTTGGCGCAATGACTCTATTTGGTATCACGAAGCAGTACCTGGACACCACTTGCAATGCGCCACCGTTGTTCTCGAACAAGAACGCCTCTCTCGTTTTCAACGCACCGAAGGTTGGACGAGTGGATATGGGGAGGGATGGGCGCTCTATGCAGAGCGACTCATGGATGAACTCGGCGCATTTGAAGATCCTGGCGCGGAACTTGGCTTCCTCTCTGGACAAGGGCTTCGCGCGGCTCGGGTCGTGGTGGATATCGGGATGCACCTCGGGTACAAAGATGAGCATGGCAAAGTTTGGAGCGCCGAATCTGCCCGAGAATGCCTTATCGAGCGAGCGCTCCTCGAGCCGGAATTCGCATATTCCGAGGTCGATCGATATTTAGGCATCCCCGGGCAAGCCATTTCCTACAAGGTGGGCGAACGCGTCTGGATGCGGGTCCGCGAGGCCGCCAAAGCTCGCCATGGCACAGCCTTCGATCTCAAGGCTTTCCACGCTCACGCGCTCCGCATGGGACCCATGGGGCTAGATCCCTTCGCTGCCGAAATGGCGCGCTGGTAGCCGCCGCCGACGGCTCGTTCACCCATCCGTCACCTGGGACTGCTTAGATATTGCTATGGCGCACGACGACGAAGATCACATCACCGAGGAAGATCTCTGGGATTTACTTCCCGGCAGCGCCGGTAACGACCGCGCCGATATCCTCTACAAAATCAGCGCTCATCTCTATACGCGCAACAAGTACTCCGAGGCGCTCGCGTGCGCGCAAGAGTCGGTAGAGATTTTGGAACGTATCGACACTAAGGATCGCGAAGCTCTCGGGCGTGCGCGTTCAGGCGTGGCACATAACCTCAAAGCAATTGGTCAGAATCAAGAGGCACTCACCGAACTCATGGTTGTCAGCGATCTCTACCATCGCGAATCTCTCCCAGATGTGGCAGAGATCGATTGCATGATTGGCCGCTGGGCATACGACGCGAAAGACTTCAACACTGCCGCGAAATATCTCTCATACTCATCTTCAGAGGCTGGCGACGGAGTGGGCGACCGACACATTGCGGCGCAGGATCGTTTTTACTTAGGGCGAAGCCTCTTAAGTATTGGCAAACCCGCCGAAGCACTCATCGAGATGACTGAAGCGCGCGCCGCCTTCAAAGATCTCAAGAGCGTCTTTGATCTAGCGATCGTCGATGCCGGCTTGGCAGAGTCATTCGTGGCACTCTCCAGAATCCCAGAAGCACACCGTCATGCCCAGCGTGCCCTCGATGTCTTCACTACCTTGGGAAAGCGTCTGCACTCCACCCTCGCTATCCTCCCCTTAGCTCAAGCGCTCTTCCACGAAGGCGAACTCGACGAGGCGTTACGAAATATCAGCGAGGCTATTGAGATCGAACAAACGAGTGATGAACCAGATATTGAAGAGATCGTGAGATACGAGGTGATCTTGCGAGACATCGTGAACGCTCTTGGAGAGACAGATGTGGCCGCTGAGATTACCCGGCGGCATGAGTCCATTCGCGAAATCTCCGATCTCTAGCCCATTCGAAAGGTAGAGTGCTGAAATGCTCGCAAACTTCTCAGACTCACTCCGTATTTTTCTCCATATCCTCGGTGCATCAGTATGGGTCGGTGGCCAGCTTGTATTGGCGCTACTTGTCCCGATGCTACGGAAGCGTGACCCGGAACTTCCACGAGCGGTAGCTCGCGCTTTTAACAAGATTGGGTGGCCGGCATACGCACTGCTCGTCATTACGGGCATGTGGAACTTGGCAAATCCACCAGAGACGGTCACCGCGGCATATCAAATGACAATTGGTATCAAGATGTTCCTCGTGGTGATCTCTGGCCTCTCTGCCTACGTACATACCAAGGCAAAGAATCCGGCAACCATGGCGATGTGGGGTGCCATCTCAGGCCTCAGTGCGCTTGCCACCATGTATGTAGGCGTCACGCTCGCTGGCTAATCTCTTACTCAAGAATTTCTCAGCAAGGTGGGTGCACAGATCCTTACCAACATATGGCACTATCAGAGAATGACTTCGCGCTTTGCCGTAAAATTTGCCCTAGTTGCATTGCCTATTCTTGGCATAGCTCCATCAGCCTATGCAGACGAAACCCCTGATCCGACTTCCACCATGGTCCCTGCGCCCGCAGAAAAAGTCGAAACGCAGAATGAAGTCGAGAAAGGCGAGAAGCCTCACGTGGGCGAAGCTACTCATGACAATCAGCGAAATGGCAACGAAGAGTTCAAGGAGCATGGAATTTTCCATGATGAAGAGACAATCATCGCGCTCGGCGGCGCTTTCGTCCTTGGTGCTGGGCTTGCGTATATGGTGCTTCGACGCAAGAAGCGCGAAGAGATCTAATTCTTTGCGCTGTAAAATTTGGGCGTAAAACTTCTCGTAAGCTCAGCCGCCTTTTCACAATCTGACTTCATCTGAAGAATTAGTGGGTCAATCCCATCAAACTTGAGAGTCTCTCGCAATCGCCACCCAAATGAAATTGCTGCCGGCTTGTCATAAAGCTCAAGGTCAGTGCGGCCGAGTGCGTAAGCCTCCACTCGTCGATCAACTCCATTGAAAGTCGGATTGGTGCCAATTGAAATGGCTGCTGGCCACGTCTCTCCATCTGCATGTAGCCAACCCGCATAAACACCATCTGCTGGGATCGACGGTTGATATGAGAAAGCAAAATTGGCAGTGGGGTAACCCAATTCACGTCCACGTGCATCACCGTGGACCACCACACCTTCAACAACGTGCGGACGTTGCAGCAATTGCCAGGCCCGATAAACATCTCCGGACTCAATATCGAGTCGAATGACAGTAGATGAAGCAATCTGCGAACCCGTTGAGTAGAGCTCTTGCGTATTGATCTCCACTCCTTTGAGGAATTCTGAACTTCGAAGTGTTACAGGAGTGCCTGCTGCTTTGAATCCGTAGGTGAAGTTCTCCCCCACCCAAATAGCCTCAGCTTGAAAGTAATCCCGCAAAATGTCACTCTCGAAATTCGATGGAGAGAGCGCAGCGAATGGCAGATCAAAGGGCCAAGCCACTAGCGCAGAGACCCCTAGTGATTCCAACAATCGTGCTCGGTGCTCCAGCGTGGTGAGTTGATCAGGCTCGCGCCCCGGCGCTAACACGGCAGCCGGATGCGGTTCAAAGGTCAGTGCAACAGCATCGATTCCGAGCGCCCTCGCCTGCGCTACAGCCTTTTCGATAATGACTCGGTGGCCAATGTGAACACCGTCAAAGATCCCGATCACCAACACGCATGAAGCACTCTTGCGGGCTCCGAGTATCTGAGGGGCGGCGGTCATGGGCACATTCTTCCAGAATCTCGCGACTATTTCCGCAGCACGATGAGGAGTCCCACCGTCAGACTCATCAGCCCTGATCCAATAAGCATTCCAGCGATGGTATTCGACTCGCGTTTGGCTTCTTCAACCCGGGAGAGCCGCCTCTCGAAGAAGACTTCCGCCAAGATGATCACCAATGCAACGACAATGGCCAGGATCGCTACTAATACTTTGCCACGAGTAAACGCGTAGGCGATCGCAAAGAGCGAGATGGTCAGTGGCAAGCCATAGAGGATTCGCAGCTGAAGTGATGCACTCGTTGGTATTTTCCTACTCATGCCTCCTCCAGAAAAACCGCAATAGGTTTTGCTCTTTCGCCTTCTTCTTGCAACAAAGCTACGAGATCTCCGCCTGTGTTGAGCGCGGCATATGCGCCCACCTTTCCAACAGCAAAAATTGCTCGACCATTTCTCAACAGGACCTGCTCATCAAGGTCAACTTTTCGAGTGGGCAAAATCCGAGCTGCTGCTTCACCGAGTGGAATGCGCCTATCGGCAATGTGCTCAATCTTCACTGCATCTTCAATTGTGAAACCACCAATCGAGGTGCGCCTAAGCGAAGTAAGATGGCCGCCTACCCCAAGAGTCTCCCCTAGGTCGCGAGCGAGCGCGCGAATATATGTTCCCGATGAACACGTCACAAAAACGTCGACCTCGATCGAATCCTCGTTGCGCCGAATGTCCACGATCGAAAACTTCTCCACGTGAATCTCGCGAGCGGCCAATTCAAACTCTTCGCCGGCACGCGCCCTGGCGTACGAACGAACACCTTTTACTTTGATTGCCGAGAAGTTGCTTGGTCGCTGCATGATCGACCCTGTCAATTGCTTAACGCCAGCTCCAATCTCTTCATCGCGCACCTTGGCCATATCTTCGACGCTGGCCCGTGTGAGTAATTCGCCGTCGGCATCATCAGTGTTGGTTGTTGCCCCTAAGAAAATAGTGCCCTGATAGCTCTTTCCAGCATCCGAGACATAACCCAGCAATCGCGTAGCTCCACCGACACCCAATATGACTAAGCCGGTAGCCATGGGATCAAGAGTGCCCGCGTGGCCCACGCGTCGCGTATTGAAAATACCTCGAGCTTTGGCCACCAAATCGTGGCTCGTCCAACCGCCCTCTTTATCTACCAAGACAATTCCTGGAATCACTGGAGTTACTGGAGTTACTGGAGTAACTGGACTTTGTGCCACGCGTTACCTGGCGTCAAAGTCGTTGCGTTGCTCCCGTGCCGGCTTATATGGATTTTCTTCCCCGGCAAACTTGGCACCAGCGGCAGCCGCAGCGATTGCTGCATCCTGCGCGGCAGTCTCGGCAAGAAGCTTCTCCATATGAGCTGCTGTTTCCGGAATTGCATCTGAGAAGAATTCAACAGTAGGGGTCACTCGAACACCAATCTCGCGACCTACGGTTGATCGGATCACACCCTTGGCGCTTTCTAAAGCTGCTGCCGTGGACTCCCGATCATCTATGTCACCGAGGACGGTGTAGAAGATTGATGCATGTTGCAAGTCACCGGTAATTCGCACATCAGTAATAGTCACAAAACCGAGACGAGGATCTTTAATCTTACCCTCGAGCAATTCTGCGACCACTACTTTGATGCGATCAGCTACTTTACGAGAACGTTGAGATGCAGCCATTACTATGCACGCGCCTTCTCGCGCATCTCGAACGTTTCGATAATATCGCCCGTTTGAATGTTGTTGAAGGTTCCGAGTCCGATACCGCACTCGAAACCATCGCGAACTTCGGTGGCATCGTCTTTGAATCGACGAAGTGATTCGATTCCGAGGCTCTCCCCCACCACAACTCCATCGCGCAAGACCCGCGCCTTGTTGTTACGACGAATGAGGCCATCACGCACGATACAACCGGCAATATTTCCGAACTTGCTGGAACGGAAGACTTCGCGGACTTCGGCGCTTCCAACAACAACTTCTTCGAACTCCGGCTTGAGCATGCCCTTAAGGGCCTTCTCAACCTCTTCGATTGCCTGGTAAATGACCGAGTAGTACCGCACGTCAACACCTTCGCGTTCGGCGAGCTGTGCTGTTTGGCCATCGGGGCGAACGTTGAATCCGATAACAACCGCCGAAGAGGCGGAAGCCAAGGTGATGTCGTTCTTGGTGATGGCACCCACGCCACGGTGGATGACTCGCAGATCAACGCCTGCACCCATCTCAACCTTGAGCAAGGAATCTTCAAGTGCTTCAACAGAACCACTGACGTCACCCTTGATGATGAGATTAAGTGTCTCCGTCTTTGATTGCTCGAGGAAGTCTTCAAGTGAGACCTTCTTGCGAGACTTAGCCAAGGCTGCGTTACGTTCTGCCGCTTGGCGTTTCTCGGCAATTTGGCGTGAAGTGCGATCATCTTCAGCAACCAAGAACTTGTCACCTGCGTGAGGCACCGAAGTAAATCCGAGAACCTGCACTGGATCAGAGGGACCCGCGCTTTCTACAGGTTCGCCGGCATCGTTGAGCATCGCGCGCACGCGACCAAAGGATCCGCCCGCCACGATTGAATCACCAATGCGCAACGTTCCTCGTTGGATCAACATGGTGGTCACTGGACCACGACCCTTATCGAGGTGCGCCTCAATTGCCACACCACGAGCTTCGGTGTCTGCGAGCGCACGAAGGTCAAGAGCCGCATCTGCAGTGAGCAGTACGGATTCAAGAAGGTCTTCAATGCCTTGACCGGTCTTCGCTGATACATCAACGAAAATGGTGGTCCCGCCGTACTCTTCAGCAACCAAGTTGTACTCTGTGAGTTGCTGACGAATCTTCGCCGGGTTGGCGCCTTCCTTATCGACCTTGTTGACCGCAACCACGATGGGTACATCTGCGGCCTGCGCGTGGTTAAGCGCTTCAATGGTTTGTGGCATCACGCCATCATCTGCGGCAACCACGAGGATCGCGATATCGGTGACCTTGGCACCACGAGCACGCATAGCGGTAAACGCTTCGTGACCCGGGGTATCAATAAACGTGATAGCTCGGCTGACCCCTTCATGCATGCGGTGAACTTGATATGCACCGATGTGTTGAGTGATTCCACCTGCCTCGCTACGGACCACTTCGGTCTGACGAATCGCATCAAGCATGCGAGTCTTACCGTGATCAACGTGACCCATGACAGTGACAACTGGCGGACGTGCCACCAATTGAGAATCTTCGATTCCAGCGATCTCCGCCTCGAGATCGATATCGAACTCCTCGAGGAGTTCTTTATCTTCATCTTCGGGAGAGACGATTTGGATGGTGTAGCCCAGTTCTGCGCCGAGCAACATGAATGTGTCTTCATCCACTGATTGAGTGGCGTTGACCATTTCTCCCAAGTGGAAGAGCGCGGTCACGAGCATCGCTGGGTTAGCGTTGATGCGATCAGCAAAGTCAGTCAGCGAAGCTCCGCGTGCCATTCGAATCGCGGTAGATCCATCACCACGAGGGATGATGACTCCACCGAGTTCTGGCGCCAGCATGTTGTCGAATTCTTCGCGACGTACCTTCTTGCTCTTACGTGCTTTGCTCGACTTGCCACCTTGCTTACCGAAAGCACCTGCAGTGCCGCCGCGACCGGTACCTCTACCACCGGGACCACCAGGACCACCAGGACCTCTGCCGGGTGCACCGCCGGGTGCACCGCCGGGTGCGCCGCCACCAGCAGGCGCGCCGCCGCCGGCATAACCTGGCCTGGTGCCTCCGCCTGGCGTGAAGGGACGTGGGCCGCCTGAACCACCAGGGCCACCTGAACCAGCAGGACCGCCGGGGCGTGCACCATCAGGGCGCGGACGTGCAGCAAAGCCAGGTCGTACTCCGCCGGGGCCGCCGGGACCACCAGGACCACGGCTTCCGGGTCCACCGGGTCCACCGGGTCTTGCTGCCGGACGGGGACCACCAGCGCCAGGGGCCGGACGTGGGCCACCGGGCGAGCTAAATGGATTATTGCCTGGGCGCGGAGCTGCCGGGCGCGGACCACCGGCCCCAGCACCAGCCGGGCGCGGCGCATCTGCCGAAAGGAATGGATTATTGGCGGGACGCGGCGCTGGCGAAGGTGGCGCGGGGGTGGTTGCCGGAGCTGCGTCAGCAGAAGCCGCAGTAGATCCACCATCGCCACTTGTCTCGGCTGCTCGCAGCGGAGCCTCTGCATCGCTCTTGCCTTTGGCGCGATGTGAAGCTTCAAGTGCAGCTTCTAACGCGGCGACTGCTTCATCGCCAAGACCAAGTTCGTGAATATCGGGGGTTGCCTTCTTCGCGGCGGCCTTTTTGGCGGCGGCTTTCTTGGCGGGGGGTGTGGCCTCTGCACTCTCCTCGCTCTGTGGAAGAGCGGGATAAATGTCGCGCATCTTGCGCACGACGGGAGGCTCAACAGTAGATGATGCTGATCGGACGAATTCGCCGAGTTCTTGCAATTTAGCGAGGACAGTCTTGCTGTCCATCCCTAGCTCTTTAGCGAGCTCATAGACGCGGACCTTGGCCACACTTCTCCTTCGAGGCTTATGAATGGCCCGCATTCCTGCGTGACCTTGGGTTTACTGCATGGACGTACTCATTGCTCGGTGCTCATTTAAGGCTCATTTACTTTCGCCCCTTAGTTGCAGTTGATAGGTCGGTACTGCTCGGTGTACTGCTCGGTGTACTGCTCGGTGTACTGCTCGGTGTACTGCTCAGCGCTGCGAGGAAAGTACGGATCGGTGCAAGATCTAGCGCACCTCTCCACCGCAATGCGGCTGGCAATCCACGCAAGGAACGTTCCGCGCAATCGAGATGAAACCATGCCCCACGCCCAGGTTCCACTGCTCGTGGATCTGCGCATAAGAGGCCATCTCGAAGTACTACTCGAAGAAGCGCACCCCTGGAATCTCGTTTCCGGCACCCAATACAGGTGCGGAAGGTGACCCTCAGGTGCTCCACTCTACCGCTTAGCCCTGCCCCTGTGTCGCCAGGGGTACCTGCAGGCGTATCTGCAGGGGTATCTGCAGGGGCCACTTGTCTATTCGCTCTCAGGAGCTTGGGTCTGTCCATCTGACCGGATATCGATCTTCCATCCGGTGAGCCGAGCGGCCAGCCGGGCGTTCTGTCCCTCTTTGCCGATGGCCAAGGAGAGCTGGAAATCGGGCACCACGACGCGGGCGCTCCGAATCTCAAGGTCCACGATCTCTACCGAGAGGACGCGAGCAGGGGCGAGGGCTTCTGCCAAGAATTTGGCAGGGTCAGCCGACCACTCCACGATGTCGATCTTTTCATCACGAAGTTCGGTCATCACGGCTTGCGACCGCTGACCCATCGGGCCAATACACGATCCCTTTGCGTTGACGCCGGCCTTATGAGAAATAACGGCCATTTTTGTGCGATGCCCCGCTTCACGAGAAATTGCTTTGATCTCCACGGTGCCATCAGCAACTTCTGGAACTTCGAGAGCAAAGAGTTGTTTAACCAGAGCTGGGTGCGTACGGGAGAGCACAACTTGTGGCCCACGTTGACCCATCTTCACTTCAATAATCAGGCATTTGAGGTACTCACCGTGTTTGTACTCTTCGCCCGGAACTTGTTCAGAAGGAGGGATTGTTCCCTCGATGCGACCAAGATCGACGTGCACAATTTTAGGATCACGCCCTTGTTGAATAATTCCAGTCACAATATCTCCGACTGAGCCAGTGAACTCTCCAAAAATTTCTTGATCTTTTACGCCTCGAAGCATTTTAGAAATCGCGTGTTTGGCTTCATTTGCAGCAATGCGCCCAAAGCCCACAGGTGTCACGTCTACTTCAGAAGTCAATGCACCTTCAACATCGAATTCGCGAATTACGATTGTCATTGATCCGGTGATGGGATTGAGGACCGCACAAGCCCCGGGATCGGCGGTGGTAGCTCCTTTTGCAGGGGCGTATAAATATTGTTTGTAACCTTCAAGGACAGCATCTTCGATGGTCTTAATCATTGATTCAACCGAAGTACGACCATCAGAGAAGAGAGCTTTAAGCGCTACGAGATCAACATCCATCGCCATGATTACTTCTCTTCTCTATTAAATTCGATCTCAACGCGCGCTTTAGCAACATCAGTGATGACAATCTCTTGGGTCTCACCAGAAACTTCTAGAGTGACGATCCCATCTTGGACACTCAAAATGCGTCCAGTGACCGGGGCACCCTCTTGGAAAACTACTTTGACGAGGCGCGCCATGTTCCGGCGCCAATGACGCTCAAGCGTGAGCGGGCGATCGACGCCGGGAGAGCTGACTTCCAACGTATAAGGAGTACTACCCAACTTGGAATCGTTCTCATCTAAAATTGTGGAGACTAAACGTGAAGCTTCGGCGACATCGTCTAAATTAAGGCCCGTTTCTTTATCAATCAGCACACGGACTACGCGTCGCTTCCCGGCTGGGGTTACGGCAATTTCTTCACAATCAAAACCGAGACTTTCTAAGGGTGCAGTCAGGAGAGAAGCGATCAGATCCCGCATAAAATCCTCCTGTTAAGTTGTGACTGCGAACGTAAGAATACTCCACGTTCTCGTGAGTTCAAAACCTGCGCGTCTAGAAGATGTCCCATGCCAGGCGCACCATCAGAATGAGCAAAACCACCAAGAAGATTCTGCGGACGAGACGAGATCCACCCTTAATCGCGACCCGGGCCCCTATCAACGCTCCGGCAATATTGAAGACCGCCATGGTTAAACCTAGCCACACGATCATTGATCCGTGTATGCCGAAAACTAATATGGCCGCCACATTGGTACCTACGTTGACGACCTTGGCGATGGCTGAAGCGCGCAAAAATTCATAACCCAGGAATCCAACCAAGGCAAATACCAGAAACGAACCAGTACCTGGACCAATCGCACCGTCGTAAAGCCCGATCAGCAACCCAATTCCGCAACCAAAGATGAGCGCACGTTTGCGCGAAAACTTAAGAGACTCATTGACGCCGAACTCTGGACGTTTGAAGGTGTAGATCGCCACCACGATAAGAAATGCCAAGATGACTGGTTTGAACACATTACTCGGAATGGAAGTAGCCAACAGCGCGCCAAGGGCTGATCCGCCTGCGGCAAAGAGGGTCATTGGTAGCGCTAGTTTGAAATCTAAGCGCCGTCCTCGGGCATACGTCACTGCAGCACTAGAAGTGCCAAAGACACTTGAAAGTTTGTTAGTACCTAGCACCGTGGCAACTGGCTCATTGGGGAGACCGACCAGCAGCGCGGGTAGTTGAATAAGCCCCCCACCGCCAGCGATAGCGTCGATCGCTCCTGCCGAAAATGCGGCAAGCGCGAAGAAGATCAGGTGGACGGCGTCCACTTTAATCGAGCAGCGCTGCTAGATAACCGACAACCTCGTCCACTGGAATATCGCTGCGTTCCCCACTCTTACGATCGCGCACTTCAATCGTGCCATCAGCCAGCCCTTTGCCGACCACGACAATCGTTGGAATACCAATCAATTCGGCATCTTTGAACTTCACTCCAGGGCTCGCGTCGCGTCGATCATCGAGCATGATGCGCGCACCGATGGACTCCAGCGCTTCCGCAATTTCTTCGGCTTTGGCGAAAGGAACGTCATCTTTGCCGGTGGCCACAATGTGAATATCAGCTGGCGCAATTTCGCGCGGCCAACAGAGACCCATTTCATCGTGGCTCTGTTCGGCGACCACAGCAACTGCGCGCGACACACCAATGCCATATGAACCCATGGTGAGCACCTGTTGCTTGCCTTCGGCATCGAGCACAGTGAGGTCAAGCGCTTCTGCATACTTACGGCCGAGTTGGAAGATGTGTCCTATCTCGATGGCTCGATCAATGATTACAGGGGTGGCACACTTAGGACAGGTATCGCCCGCGCGTACTTCAGCTGCTTCGACGTACTGCTCCACTTGAAAATCTCGACCGTTTACTACGTAACGTGCATGACGGTTGCGTTCGTTTGCACCAGTAACCCACACGGAGTTCGGAGCCACGCGAGGATCGGCGTACAGGCGCAATCCAAGACGGGCCGCGTCCTGTGGGCCGACGTATCCCTTCACAAGTTCCTTACGGGTAGCAAAATCTCCCTCTTCAAAGAGGCGGAGGTCTTCAACGCCCGGAAGGCTTGCGCCTAAGCGTTTAAGATCTACTTCGCGATCACCGGGAACGAGAACTGAAATGGCCTCGCCATCAGCCATGAGAAGAATATTTTTTAAAGTATCGGCTGCCGTGAAACCGCCGCCATACTCCTTATTGAGTACCTCCACGAGAGACTCAATCGTTGGCGTATTGGGAGTATCTAAGACTTCAAGTGGGGGCACATTCGCTGTAGGTAGCTCTGCCATAGGTGTGACGATGGCTTCGACGTTGGCTGCAAAACCACATGACTCGCAGAGGACGTAAGTATCTTCGCCTGTATCGCAAGGAGCCAAGAACTCTTCTGATGCGGAGCCACCCATCGCGCCAGAGACCGCCGAGACAATTGAGTATTTGAGATTAAGACGATCGAAGGTAGAGATATAAGCATCGCGGTGGCGTTGGTATGAATGCGCCAAACCCGCATCGTCGATGTCGAATGAATACGAATCTTTCATGACAAATTCTCGACCACGAATGATTCCAGAGCGAGGACGAGCCTCATCGCGATACTTAGTTTGAATCTGATAGATCACGAGTGGTACATCCTTGTACGAGGAGCACTCCCCCTTCACCATCAAAGTAAACATCTCTTCATGGGTGGGCCCAAGGAGATAATCTCCGCCCTTTCGATCCTTCAATCGGAAGAGATCGCTACCGTACTCTTGCCACCGGTTCGTCTTTTCGTATGCCTCGCTGGGCAAAAGAGCTGGGAAGTTAACTTCCTGAAATCCGGCCTTATTCATTTCATCGCGAACAATATTCTCAATATTGCGGTAGACGATGTAACCCAGCGGGAGCCAAGAGTAAATACCTGCAGCAATCCGGCGCACATATCCGGCGCGGACGAGCAATTTATGGCTGGCGACCTCAGCGTCGGCTGGGTCTTCTCGCAAAGTGCGCAGAAAGAGCGTCGACATACGTAACACAACTACTCCTTAGCGATTCCAGAGATTACCGGGATTACAAAGATCTACCGGGCTACCTTACCGAATCTTTCGCCTTAGAAGAGCACCGACGCCAGGGTCCCATGGCGCGTAAAGCCCACCTTTTCATAAACCCGCAAGGCGCTTTCATTAAAATCGTTGACGTAGAGCGAAACGCGATCACTACTCTTCAAAGCCTCAAGGACAACTGTGGCCATCCCTGAAGTTGCGAGCCCTTCCCCTCGACGTGCCGGCTGAGTCCAGACACCTTGGATCTGCGCAGCCCGAAGAGTGCTTAAGCCAATTTCTGCTTTGAATAGCACTTCACCATTTTCGATACGGGCAAATGCACGACCTTGGAGAATCAATTCTGCTAATCGACTCCTAAAACTTGCGCCGTTATCGATACCAAGAGGGGAGGTCCCGACTTCTTGAGTAAACATCTCTACTGCAGAAGGAAAAATCAGTGAAAGTTCCACTGGTTCTACGGCACGTACATCTACGTCTGGCTCCACCAATGGAGCACTATCGATTACTAAGAGTGGCTGTGCGCTTCGGATCACTCGCGCACTCCCCCACGAGGGTTCCAATCTTTCCCACAAGGAGAGAACCACGGAAGCCGGACCAGTGATAGAAGATGAGCGTCGTACCTGTTGGGCCAGGCGACCCACGAGTGCATCTATAGCTTGATCGCTACACATAGTCGGAACGAGATTGGCGCCAACATAAAGAAGTGCTTCGAAGGAGCCGCCCTCTTCTACCACCCAATACTCTCCTGAGAGCTTGGAAAGCGCGAGAGAACTATCGAGCCAACGATGTAGTCTGCTGGTAATGAAGGCGTTCGTGATGCTATCTCTTTCAAGAATTTCACGCACAGATTGACGAGAATCCTCTTCGACAAGGAGCCGTACGATCACGAATTAAGAAACCTGCACCGATGGCGCACCAGAGACAACTCCGGCTGCCTCCATCTCGTCTGCAAGGCGCATTGCTTCTTCAATTAGAGTTTGTACGATTTGCGATTCGGGTACGGTCTTAATCACTTCGCCCCTCACAAAAATTTGACCTTTACCGTTGCCTGAAGCAACCCCAAGATCAGCTTCACGAGCTTCGCCCGGTCCGTTTACCACGCAACCCATGACAGCAACACGGAGAGGCACTGTCATTCCCTCTAGCCCGGCTTGCACCTGCTCGGCCAAGGTATACACATCTACCTGCGCACGTCCACACGACGGACACGACACGATCTCTAGTTTGCGTTGACGAAGGTTGAGTGATTCAAGAATTGCGATGCCCACTTTGACTTCTTCGACTGGCGGCGCTGAGAGCGACACACGAATGGTGTCGCCAATGCCTTCCGCAAGGAGCGCGCCAAATGCTACCGCCGACTTGATCGTTCCCTGAAAGAGTGGACCAGCCTCTGTCACTCCAAGATGAAGTGGGTAATCACACCGTTGCGCCAAGAGGCGGTAGGCCTGAATCATGACCACAGGATCATGGTGTTTGACAGAGATTTTGATATTTCGAAAATCGTGCTCTTCGAAAAGGGAACATTCCCAGAGCGCAGATTCCACCAACGCCTCCGGCGTTGCCTTGCCGTACTTGGCTAGCAATCGTGGATCTAATGAACCAGCATTAACACCGATGCGAATCGGGATCTGGGCATCGTTTGCTGCTTTAGAAATCTCTTTGATTTTGTCATCGAACTGTTTGATATTTCCTGGGTTCACTCGGACTGCAGCACATCCAGCATCGATGGCAGCAAAAACATATTTTGGTTGAAAGTGGATGTCCGCTATTACCGGGATTTGAGACTTCTTGGCGATCTGAGCGAGTACATCAGCGTCATCTTGGCTTGGAACTGCAACGCGAACTATTTGGCAACCAGAAGCGGTGAGTTCGGCAATCTGTTGCAATGTGGCATTGACATCTGACGTGAGAGTAGTTGTCATAGATTGGACAGAGATCGGCGCGTCTCCCCCGACAGCGACGCTTCCCACTTGGATCTTTCGGCTGACTCGCCGAGGAGCAAGTGGGATGGGAGGGAGCTCGGGCATGCCTAGATCGATGGCCATGGCTCTATCTTGCCGTAGATCAGGAATTTAAGCGCATTGGATTGATGATGTCCGCTGCCAAAAGCAGAAAGGAGAGCGAGATCAACACGGCGAGCACCACCAGGGTGATAGGTGTCAGAC